>CBDUZY010000275.1:0-4731 GCA_965371825.1 uncultured bacterium | reverse complement strand
CGACTGTCGACACGATTTTCACCAACGTGGACAACAGCCTGCCGACCGGCGGCGCGGCTTCGTAAGAGACAAGTCGCTCAGTCCGCCGCGTCCCGTCGAAACAGTGGTGGGCTGGGACGGTGAGCTTGCGGTTTCGTCGGGCGCCGCCATTCTCGGGGGGGCCCGGCGACCGCGCCCCGCTCGCTTGCGTGGCGATGTGAGATCGATGAAGCGGGGCGTAAGAGTCGCCTTCGTCGCTGCCGGCGAGACGGTTTGAATTGGAGTTGGATTCCCCCCAAACGATAGTCGGAGTGGCTCTGATGGCTCCAGCATTCTGGCAAACAACCTGCGCGGTTTTGATACCGGGCATTCTACTGGCATCGTGGATAGATTATTCGCAACGACGCGTGCCGAACTGGCTCAACCTTGCTCTCATCATAATGGGTCTTGCGGTGCAGGCGTGGTTCTTCGGATGGTCGGGTGTCGGAACCGGCGCACTAGGACTCTTGACCGGTTTCGGATTGCTGATTGTTCCGTGGATGATGCACGGGATGGGTGCCGGCGACGTGAAGCTTATGGCGGCCATCGGTGTGTGGCTCGGTCCGCTCTTGACGCTCTACTCGTTCGCGTTGGGCGCGATGATCGGCGGCGTCGCCGCGGTCGCCATGATCCTCTCGACGGGGCGTCTTCGAATGGCGTGCGTCAACGTAGGTCTGATCTTGGCAAAGTGTTCATCGCCACAGACCCTCTTCACTGAGGTCGGGTCGGCGAAGAGTTTCGGAGTGACCTCCCAGCTTCTTCCATACGGCGTGCCGCTAACCGCGGGCACGCTGGTGATTCTGGGAGCGAAAATGTTTGGATGGTGGGGTATCTAAGCTATGAAGTTAACCGATTTCGTGAAAAGCAGGGCGCGACGGGGCCAATCTCGATCACGTGCCGCAGCGATAGTGGAATTCGCGGTAGTTCTTCCGTTGCTTCTGACGATCCTGTTCGGGATCATCGAGTACGGCTGGGTGTTCATGGTTCGGCAGACTCTGCAGACCGCCGCTCGCGAGGGGTGTCGGGTGGCCGTCCTTCAGACATCCACCGATCCCTATACGGCCTCGCTGAATCGGGTCGCCCAGGTTATGGCGCCGACGGGCCTTACCTACTCGGTGAATATGTCCCACGCTACCGCTGGGAGCCCGGTCGAGACGGTGGAGGTCTCCGTACCCTACAACGACGTCTCGCTCATGGGCGGGTTCTTCGGGACCCACGATTACAACCTCGCGGGGACCTGCAGCATGCGAAAAGAGGGGATGGGCGGGGGCTAGCCTCGATCCGTCCCGAACCGATTTCGATCACACGGGCCGCGGCCGCCAGGGGGCGCGGCCGCCCGCATTTCAGGCCACAGGAGCCGTGCTGAGACTGGGAGCCATCCCGCGCCCGGAAAAAACAGCGATTTTTTTCTAAACGGTAGGTCCGACACGGCCTCAAACCATCCGATAAACGGACGAGATGTGGATCACTGGGCGGTGCAACGGGCGCCGGTCGAACGTGATGATTCCTGGGGGGCGACCCCCGCCGGCCCGTTGGAGACCCGCCAGGGTTCGCAACGACAGAGGACGAAGCATGAAACGTAAAGCGATTATTCCGTTAGTGCTCGGTCTGGGAATTGGGTTGCTCGCGGTCAAGTTCGGCATCGATGCCATACGACAGGCCCAGGCCTCGAACGAAGCGAAGGCGACAGTTTCCGTAGTCCGCGCCAAGCTTGACATCCCTGCGCACGAGGAGATCCGCGCCGACATGCTCGAGCTTATCGAGGTGCAGGATAGCCTCTTGGTGCCGGCGATCGACCGCATCGAGGCGGTGGACAAGGCCGCGGGTCGGGTGACCGCGAAGGCGATCCCCAGGAGTTCCCCGGTCCTGCTCTCCATGCTCGCGCCCGAAGGGACCCAGCCGGGCATCGTCGGACAGATCCCACCTGGTTACCGGGCTGTCTCCGTCAAAATCGACGAGGTCACGGGGGTTGCCTATCAGCTAAGACCCGGCGCCTGGGTCGACGTGACCGTGGTCATGGACGTTGCCACCGGGGCTCGCGGATCTCGAAGCCGCCAGAAGGAGACCGTCGCGCAAGTCATCTTGCAGCGTGTCGAGGTAGTGGCGGTAGGCTATGGTGGGTCCACGGAGGCGGAGTCCGGTGCCAAGAAGGTCAAACCGGCGAAGTCGGCCACCCTGCTGGTGAAAGAGGAGGAGGTGCCGAAACTTCACCTGGCCCAGACAAAGGGGAAGATAACGCTTTCAATGCGCGGCCAAGAGGATTCCGATTCGACCACGCCCGCCATCGCGTATAGCGGTGACATCGGCGCCACGGACGAGCCGCCTTCGGTGGATGCGCCCGTGCCGATGCCGCAGTTGTTCGCCGCATCCGCGGAGCCGGAGCCACTGCCGCCGCACCAGGTGCTCGTGTTCCATCGGTCGAGCAAGGCTGGCGACGACACGGCGATAGAGCAGGTCGTCTTTGAGAACGTCGACTCGACCAAGTTGGTCGGGATTTCTCAAGGGGCTCCGACTCGAACCGCGGCGACGATGAGGGCACTTGAAGACAAGCGTACGCCCGGGCGTTCGGGCGCCGTACAAGGGAGAAAGAGCGGAGCCGTTTCGAGCACACCCAAGTCCGGTGACGACACCATCAATCTGCCGTCAGGTACCGGTAACTAAGGAGGTTGCTGCAAATGTTCGCAAGAGTCATGGAAGATCGACGGAACGTCCGCAGAGGACGTCCGATTCGGAACGCTGCTGGTTGGGTCAGCCTAACGCTGACCGCGGCGTGCGTGGTGCTGGTTTCCGATGCCGTCGCCGTTGGCCAACAGGGCGAAGAGCGGGAGGAGTTCCGCGCTGCGCTTCTGGACCTTACCGGTCGCCGTCAGCACGTGACCGTTCCGCTTTATCGGAGCATCACGGTCGAGACGACGATCGAGGCCACCCGTGCCGACGTCGTCTCCAAGCAGACGGCCGACGTCCAGATCATCAGCCCGACCCAGATGCTCATCACCGGTGAGAACTTCGGTGACACGAGCGTGATCCTGATCGGCGCGGATGACAGGCAGTACGTCTTCGACGTACACGTCGAGCTCGACCTCGATCGGTTGAACGGGAGTCTGACGCTTATCGACCCGCTGTCGGATGCCAAGGCCACGTCCATTCGTGGAAACATCATCCTGACCGGCTCGGTGAGCAACACGGATCGCGCTCGGCGGATGGGGGAGCTGGCCAAGCTATACCTGCCCGCGGCAACTCCGGAGCGACAACCCACGATCGTACAGAACCACTTGGACGTCGCCGGAGAGCAGCAGGTTTCCCTGCGCTGTGTCGTCGCAGAAGTGAGTCGAGCCGCCACGCGCGAACTCGGCATCAACGGCTATTTGATCGGTGAGAACTTCAAGGACGGTTTCGTCGTCAACCAATTAGGAGGGATTAACCCGATCAACATCGGAGCCGCTGGCGGAGCGCTCGTTACCCAAAACGTGCCGTTCTTGACCGGCGAGAACGGGATCCCCATAACGCATAATCCAACGCTTTCACTGGGATTCCCGAGGGCGCAGTTGCAGCTCTTCATCAAGGCAATGGCGGACAACTCGCTCTTGAGCGTGCTCGCCGAGCCGAATCTAACCGCGATAAGCGGCGAGACCGCGACGTTCCTCGCCGGCGGCGAGTTCCCCATTCCCGTTCCCCAGGGCAATCAGCAAGTGACCATCGAGTTTCGGGAGTTCGGCGTTCGCTTGAACTTCACGCCGATCGTCAGAGGCCAGCAGAGGATTCGCCTGCGCGTCGCGCCGGAGGTCTCCAAGCTGGACTTCTCGACCGCTGTTCAGATCGAGGGGTTCGTCGTTCCGGGTCTCACGTCACGGGCGACCGAGACGACCGTCGAGGTGGGCAGCGGACAGACGATCGCAATTGCGGGTCTGCTCAGCGAGGAAGTGCGCGGTCTGGCGAGCCGAATCCCGGGAGTGGGTGACATCCCGGTGCTTGGCGCTCTGTTCCGCTCCGTCAACTTCGAGCACGGTTTGACCGAACTGGTTGTCCTGGTAACGCCGGAAATCGTCGCTCCGCTCGACGCTCACCAGGATGTTCGACTGCCGACGGACGGTCGCATCAATCCGACTGATTTCGAACTATACGCTTTGGGTCTGCTCGACGGCAGACCTGAAGGTGAAGGCTTCTTCCTAGGCAAGGGTCAAGGACAATCCGAGGACGGCACGCTCGACTCGGAGCCGGATGAGCTGTCCTTGCACGGTCCTTGGGGACCTGCCGACGAGGGTGACGTGCAGTAACAACCGCGCGATCAGCCCAGCGCCAACGCCCGCTCAGGAGGCGACCATGACGCTTGATGTGCGTGCGGCCTAGCGGCCGCGCAGTGTATGGAGGGTGAAAGAAATGGCGCCTCGATATTCCACACAGTCAAGGAAAAGTCAGAAGCGTGCGTTAATCGTCGTACAGGTTGGTGTGTGCCTGACGGTCCTGATCGGTATGGCTGCCTTGACGATCGACGTCGGGCAGCTCTACTCGGCGCGGGCTGATCTGCAACGGGCCGCAGATTCAGCAGCACTGGCCGGGGCGTCCGCATACCTGACGGATGAGATGATGCAAATCCGCCTGGGGACGGCCAACTCAGATGCGCTCGGCTACGTTCAGACCCTTGGAACAGATCGTGCGGTCGAGTTCTCCGCGCTGAACAACACACTGAACATACCGACGTTGGCGAAGCCGGAG
>CBDUZY010000274.1:0-4732 GCA_965371825.1 uncultured bacterium | reverse complement strand
AACTGATCCTCGACCTCAGTGTCATCCTCGCAAGGGCTCCATCCACCGGAATAAGCCCCGTACCAGCCGACCGTGCAGACCGACGTAAGCGTCTCGGTCGCGGTGATCAGGACGTCATCCGCGCAGAGCGTGGGCTGTGTCGTATGCGATGTGTCGCACACGTAAATCGTCCCGACCCACGCAGTAGTCGTACTCAACTGACAAGTCGCCTGGACATCGTATTCGCAGATCGGGCAGGGGTTGGGTTGGGAGAGCGTCGGAGCGTCACCAATACAGACCCCTGCACCGTGCGCGGCGCAATCGGAATCAAACTCGCAGGACACCCTGGTGTCGATGCTGCAGCGGCCGCCCATGCACTGGACGTTAGGCGTGAAAGTCCCTTCGAACGCGAGGCTCTCACAGATGGCCCGCGTCATCGGCTCGCCCAGATTATCCTTGGCGTCCTCGCAGACACCCGGCGCCGTGCAGCACGAACCACTCTCGCAGAGGCCCGTCGTGCACAGAGGCACCGCCGGTTGGCGCTGGGGCGGTCCAAGCCAGAAGCCGTCGGCCGCATCGCATTCGAGCTGATTCATTCCGCTCGCACACGTCTCACCGATGCAACAAGCCGCGATCGGACACGCCTCCACGGTCACGTGAAGCTGATAGTCGCCGTGCGATCCAGCCAGGTACGAGAGAATCGGAACGACATAGACGTCCGGGTCGATCGGGCCGAACACCCACCATAGGTTGTCCTCGTCGCAATAAGGAGGTCCCCTAAAGTGTGGCTCCTCGCCGAAATGGTACGGGTTGGGAGCCGTGCTGACAAAACCGGAACCGTCGCACTCCCGCGCCATAAACGACCACTGCGGCTCGTGGATCGGGTCCGAGCAGCACAGGTCGAGCCGGACCCACGCACAGTCGCTTCCGCCGCCGTTCGCCGTGCCGAGAAGCTCGAACCTCTCGAACCACCCCGGATCTTCGTTAACGGTCTCGACGAGTCCCCAGAAGCTGTCTTCGTTTTCCACCGTGCTCGTCGCGTACTCGTTGTTGCCCGAGAAAGTAATCGTCACCGGGTCGGCACCCGGGGCGGGGATCACGATCTGCTTGACGATCGCGTTCGCACAGTCGTCCGCTCCCGTGAAACACAGGCCGTTGGTGCAGTCGTCGTCGTACAGGTCGTCCGAACCCGGAGCGTCGACGCCGACCGCATCGTGGGGCTGTACGCAGCAGTTCGGATCGCAATCGGTGCCCGCCCCCAGATAGACACCACAATCGGCGTCAGCCGTGCAAGGCGTGTTCGCGCCGACTATGCCACCGGTGCACTCGTTCGTGCCGCCGATGTCACAGGAGCCTGCGCACGTCGCCTCGGTCAGCCCAGGGAGGCACTCTCCGGTCGTCGGATCGCAGCAACCGCCAACGCTGCACGACGGAGCCTCGCAGGCCCCCGCCAGGCACGAACCACCGCCGGTGGCGCCTGTGCAGGTATCGCCTGACTGGGAACACCAGCCGTCGTGGTAGCATATCTGCTGACCGCAGTCTCCGACGCCGCCGCACACGCCGGATCCGGAGCAATCATCATCCGAGGTGCAGCCTCGCTGCTCGTTGCTGCATCTGCCGGCTATAGCGATGCACTCCGTTCCGAGGGGGCACGCCGTGTTGGGATTGTTCAGACAGATATCGCTCGAACACGTTCCCGCTGCCGGACAGACGCCGCCTATCGGACAGTCGGTATCGATCAGGCAGAACTTGACCGCGTTACTGCATCGGTTCGGAATCGGCAAGCAATCCTCAGCACCCGTGCACTCCAGCTCATCATCGTTGCTGCAGAGGGAGCCGCCACAGATCCCGTCGTCGGGCAGGCAGGTACCGCTCCACTCGGCGCATTCCGCGCTCGTGTCGCAAAGATCGCGGCAGTCGGCATCGGTCGCGCAGTCGGTTGTGGGGGGGAACGGACCGTCGACACATTTAAGGGCAACGCACGTTCCCGAGGTTCCGCCCTGGCAGGTCCTACAGGCCCCGGCCGGGTTCTCGGAGCTGTTCACGCACTCGGAGCACGGAACGCCACCCTTGAAGTTGCCGCCGTCGGCAAAGCAGATCCACTTGACCTTCGTCTCGCACTCGGCGGTGACGGGATCGCAGCACGCCCCTGCCGGGTCGCCCTCCGGATCGCCGACCAGCTCAAAAGCAAGGTAGCCGGGGGCGCTATCCGGAAGGAAGTTCGGGACCGGTCCGTCGTTCAACCACAGCTCGTTTTCGAGACTGCTGCCCTCGTGCACGGCGTCCGTGGACAGCCATGCGATCTGCGTGTTCGGCGAGAAGGAACTCGCCACGCGGGCGACCATGAAGCCGTCCGGCGGAATAGTCAGCGCCGGAGAGAAGACTACAATGTTGATTCCCATCTCCACCGTCCCGATCGGCTCGAGCACGATGTCTTCGATGAAGTTCGGCGGATCGGCGTCGTCGTAGAACTCGAGGATCATACGGTTCCTCACGAGCAGGCCGCCGTAGAAGCGCACGACATCGAGACCGATGTGCGTGGGCGTGTCGAAGTGGTAGTCGTCACCGATCTTGTTGACCGGACCGGTGTAGCTACCGATCGTGATCGCGACCGGTGAGTCGGAGATCGGACCAACGGTCAGGACATAGTTGGGCGGATTGAACCCTACCTGGCCAATGCCGGCGCTGAACATCGGGCATCCCCAAGGATCCCCCGGGACCTCGGGGTTCTCGTCGCCACATGGAGCCGTGCCAGGCCCGGATTCCTGTCTTCCGCTATCGCCCTTGTACCAGTAAGGGGTCCCCGCCTCGTCAACGCAGGACTTGTTTACCGGAGTCGGGCTCTCTCTGTAGAGATCCGCCTTGGTGCAGTCTGGCGGAGGGTCGTCGGTTCTTCCGCAGCAACGGCCTTTATAGCACAGATACTCATCCGCCGGCTTGCAGGTTCCGCCACCGGTGCACTGAGAGTCGACCGTGCAGATGTCGCCATTCGTCTCTGCGTCTCCGTCAACGCAACGTCGGTCGCCGCAGTCGGCGTCGAAGCCGCACGGGTTGGCGGCCTCGTTGCAGAGACCGGTTTCCGTGTCGCACGTCTCCTGTCCGTTGCAGAGTCTGCCGCTGTCGATAACCGTCTGGCAGATCTCATCGGGCGTCAGGCAGGTGCCCGCGCCGCTACAGGTCCCATCGGCGGGACAATCTGTGTTGTCGAGGCACGTATCAGGGGAGTTGTCGCACACACCCGCGATCGCCGGACAACCTGCGCTGCAGGGGTCATCGTGATTGTTGCTGCAGATCGGAACCCGACAGTCGGGACGACAGTGGCTGCACCTGCCCTCGCGGCAGTCGTCGTCCACGGTACACGGGTCGCCCGCGTTGATGCTATCCTCGTCGCAAACCGAGAAGGCTTCCGAGCAGACCTCCGTGCCCTCACTCGCTGGACAGCACGACGCCCTCACGACCAGGTCGTTGGGGTCGTCGTCGGCGTAAACACAAACGCCGCCGGTGCACACTTCTGCGCCGTTGCAGAAGATGCCGTCGCTGCACCCGCCCGGCTCACCGTCTTCCACGGCCGCGTGCTGGCACGTGCCGCTACCCGGCGGATCACCCGGCACTATATCGCAGGTATCTAGCGTACAGGGATCGCCGTCCAGGCACTCAATCGAGAACGAGCAACCCACCAAAGCAACCGCACCCTCGTGGGAAGGAATGGGCAGAGGACCATTCAGCAAACCAGCCTGACGGAGTCGAGTACCCTCGTCGTCGCGATAGTCCACGACGTGATAGGAGACGACACCGGGGCCTAGCTCCGGACGTGCAACATCCGAGCGCACCTCGGTTTCCGCGACGCCGGCAACCGGCGCAGGCGCGCCTTGCAGCTCAAAACTGAGACCAAAGGCCAAAACGCCAACCGCGAGGACCCCCGCGTATGGCGACCATCGACCCACACGAATACCTGCCTTCATGATTCCATACCTCCACTTCGGGGCACGACCCCGATCCACCTCGGACGCCGCCGATATCCAGGGACGATGCATGGCATCACCCTTATGCGGCGCCTCCTGATACCCTCGACACACAACACAACTCGACAGGGGAGATTCTCAGCGGTCAAACGACCGAAGAATGTCATCGTTCTTCCCCACGACTTTGGCAAAGATTGCACCCACAAACACGCGAGGTAGACGATGCCATCGGCACGTCACCTACCGTCGCAACCCCCATTCACCGGCCTTCCCCTGGACAGTCGCAACACACGGCCTTACAGCCGCATACAGGTCAGCCCCCTCAACACACGCCGACCGTTCGCGTCTGACGCGCCTACTCGATCCCCCGGCTGTCATGGCGGGGTACAAACCGGTTGTTGGATCGAGTCCGGTAAACCAATGATTAGTCTAGTCGAAAAGGGTGGTCAATTGCAAGGAGGCGCCCCTTTTTTTTCAGGCCCTGACGCAGAAGCTCGTCCTCATTTCCCCGGAAGAGACCAACTGGGCCACCCTAAAGCCGTGGATCGCGGTTTAGTCACTGGCGGGCAGACTTGCATCCCACACTGCGACAATTTGATACATGCACGCCTGTCACTGAAATATTTCCGTAAAAACGGCTGTGGGATCCATCCAAGTTGTAGGACTGAGTTAGGGCGGACAGTCGTTCACGCTCGAGCCAAATATTTCCGTTAAAAATGGAAGATTTGCATCCACAATATAGGTTAGCTTTGATTTCATCTGGCATGGGCTACCGGGTCCACGAGCGGAGC
>CBDUZY010000273.1:0-4759 GCA_965371825.1 uncultured bacterium | reverse complement strand
TTGATCGGATCGAGCGATGCCCTGACGCCTCGGCGGTCGCAGCCGATCCGCGTGTCGCGCGATTGCGCGAGGCCATCTGCCTTCTGACCGATGGCCAGGGCGACCTCGCCCGCCGCGTCCAGATGGTTTTCTCCGACCCGTACGACGTCACCTCCTGTTATTCGTGATGGCGGGCGGGGTGCGGATTCAGTCGAAGCACCGTGGCCAAGCGTCGGTGGCCCATCTATGATTAGCAGGACGATCGCCCGGTGCGACGGAATCACGCCCGCGGTAGCCGGACCCTCGAACACCGGCGTAGGTACAGTAGGCACAAGTGGAGAGGCGGCGTGAGAAGCACCGCACGGCAAGATCGAGTCGAAACACGATGCAGGTGAAGCTGGCAACCTCTAGGGGCTTCTGTTTCGGCGTGGAAGACGCGATCGAATTGGCTGAGGCGGCGGTCAAGGAGCATGGACCCGGCCGAGTAGTCGCCTTGGGACCCGTCATACACAACAAGCAGGTCGTCAACCAGCTCGAACAGGCCGGCTTGAAGCAATCCGGAGACCTCGACGAACTCGACCAGTCACAGGTCCTTCTGATCCGGTCGCACGGAGCCTCCCCCGAGACCATGGAGAGCGCCAGGAAGCGCGGACTGCGAGTCGTCGACGCCACCTGCGTGCTCGTCAAGCGGGCCCAGACCGTGGTTCGCCAGCTCCACGACGACGGCTTCCACGTCGTGATGATCGGGGACCCGAACCACCCGGAGGTCCAGGGTGTCGTCGGCTACGCCCCGAACGTGACCGTGATCGACAAGGACTCCGATCTCGACGATGCGCTACCCTATCGTGAGCGACTGGGAATCGTCGCCCAGACTACGCACTCTCCGGAGTACGTCGCCTCGGTCATCGCCGACATCCTCAAACGTCCGTACCGCGAGGTCAAGATAGTCAACACGCTCTGTCTCGAGGTGACCCGGCGGCAGGAGGCGGCGATCGCCCTTTGTGGCGAGGTCGATGTGATGTTCATTCTCGGCGGCCTGCACTCCGCCAACACACGTGAGATGGCCCGGCTGTGCCGGGACGAGGGCGTGCCTACTTATCACGTCGAGACTTGGGAGCAGTTCAACCCATCGATGACGGAGGGGCGCAAGGTCGCCGGTGTGTCGGCCGGGGCATCCACGCCGGAGTCCGTAATCACGGAGTTTGCCGCCAATCTTCGAGTGCTCTGACGTGCTCACGGCGGGCCGGGCCTCACCAATGACACCCAATTGTGCAACCGCACGCGCCCTGCGATCGCCCGTCGGAGCTTTAACTCGCGGCGAATTCCGATAGGATGTCTGCACCGTGACGACCTTGGTAACTTTTTGGTGGTTGTCGTTTTGGACGGTGCTGGGCCTTTGCCTCGGCAGTTTCCTTAACGCCGTCATTTACCGGATCCCCCGACGCTGTTCACTGCGCGACCCCCTGTGGTCGGCCTGCCCCCATTGCCGACACCGCATCGACTGGTACGACAACCTGCCCGTGATCAGTTTCGTGCTGCTGCGGGGTAGGTGTCGCAGCTGCGGTGTACCCATCTCCACTCAGTACATCGTCGTCGAGGTGGCGATGGCCCTGATCGTGCTGATGCTGCTCGATGCGTTCGTGGTCGGTCGCGTTCGGGGAGGTCTTAGCGGAAGCGATTTCCTCACGGACCGGATCTTCGTCGATTGGCCAATTCTGCTCGCCCACATAATCCTCTTCGCCTGTCTACTGGCTATGTCGGCCATCGACCTCGAGCACTATTGGGTGGACATCCGATTCACGAACTTCGTGACGGTCTCCGGTTTCGTCCTTCACACAATCTGGACGCCCAGGCATGGGACGTCGTGGGTCAGACCGTTTGACGCGACAGCCGCGTCCGCCATCCTCGCGGTTGCCGGCCTCATCCTCGTGTGGATATGGCTCATGTCTTTGCCCGAACACGAACCCGAGCAACCCGACGAGCCCGAAGACGAAGAGTCCCTGACGCAGCCTCCTACAACAGCGGAGCCGAGACGACCTCCACCTTCGTTGGCGTCGCCTTCACGGCTTGCGGGGTGGTTGGCGCTGATGCTGCTCGTTGCCCTCTTCGTCGCGCTGGTGGCACGCGAGGCCTACGACGTTCCGCTACGTCATACGGGGCGAGCGATCCTGCCCCTGGCGTTTCTGTTTATACTGATCGTCTCGGAGAGCACCATCGTCCGCGCCTCTGATCAGGCTGTCGTGGACGCGATTCACGAGGAAAGACACGGCGCTCGTCGGATGGTCCTCTCCGAGCTTCTGCTCCTGCTACCGGCGCTGGCGCTGGGCCTGCTTGGCTTGTGGATCATGTCCGCCGGCGGCGAGCTGGCGACGCGAATCAGCGCCGCCCTGCACACCGAGATACTGATCGACCGCGTGGCCATGTTTCGCCACTGGTCGCCCGCGCAGGGATTCGCCACGGCGGCCGCCGGTTACATCATCGCCGGGGGACTCGGCTGGACGGTGCGCATCGTTTTCACCCTCGTGTTCGGGAAGGAGGCGTTCGGCGCCGGCGACATCCACATGATGGCCGCCGCCGGCTGCGTTGCGGGTTGGCCCGTGGTCGTCATCGGATTCTTCCTGACCTGCGCTCTCGCCCTTCTCGGTTGGCTCGCCACGCTGCCGTTCAAGCGTACGCGGGCCCTCCCCCTGGGACCGTGGCTCTCCCTGTCGTTTCTGATTGTCGTCGTCTTCTATGAGCCCATAGTACGCTGGCCGGCAATCGCCCACACGATCGACCTGGCCAGGATGGTCTTTCTGGATAACTCACAGCTACCGCAGCCCGGAATCCTGCCATGAGCCTTGCAATCAAGCGGGTCAAAGTCTATGTTCGCATGCTGATCATCGCCGTACTGGTGGTCGTGATCGGGCTGATCCTGTTCCAGAATCGCCACAACAGCGTTCGATTCTGGTTTTTCGGCCTGACCGATGAGTCCAGACAGATGAACGTGGTCTGGCTCCTGGTGTGGACGGCCAGCAGCACGTTGCTGGTCGCCCGGATCTTCTGGTACCTGCGCGGCGTTTGGCGCGACCTTCGCGAGCTCAAGCAAGTCGACGCCGAGCGTGCCGTGGTCGAGGCACAGGAGGAACGGGCCGCGGGACTGGAGGAACGGGAGCGTCGCCTTGTAGAGAGGCTCGATGCGGCCGAAGCGAAGGGCCCGGCCGATTCGGATACATCGATCGATGGGGATTGAGCGTGTGGTTCAACTCAACCGCGCAAGGAGAAGCGATATGATCAAGCGGACAATTCTCTGCACAGCATCGGCTCTTGTACTTGTGGCGGGCGCAATGGGGTGCGCCGCGAAGCCAAAGACACAGCTCACCATACTGGAGCAACGAAACAGGAATCTCACCAACCAGCTCAACCGCTGCTACGGTGACCTCGAGCTATCCATGCAGGAGCGAGACTCGTTCAACGGGCGCCTCGCTTCCGCCTTGCGCGAGGCGGATGATCTCCGAGGTCAACTCGCGGCCCAGCCCGAGCCCGAACTTGCGGCGGCACCGGCGGGTTGGACGGCCGTGCCCGGCGGCGGCATGATCGCCATCGAGGACAACGTGCTCTTCGCCCCTGGGAAAGCCGTCCTTCGAGGGGAGGCCCGGCGAGCGCTCGACGCAATCGTCAGCACGGTCGGAGGCGAGTACGCGTCCAAGGACATCCTGGTCTTCGGCCACACCGACAATCGCCCGATCAAGAAAAGCGGCTGGGCCGACAACTGGCAGCTCAGCACCGAGCGATCCCTGGCCGTCGTGCGATACCTCCGCGACCACGGTGTATCAGTCGGTCGTCTCGCAGCCTGTGGATGCGGCGAGCACCGTCCGCGCGTTCCGAACAGTTCGGAGCCCAATCGCACCGCGAACCGCCGCGTCGAGATCTTCGCGATCGACGCCCAACCGCGAACCGGCAGGCCGAACTAAACGGACGACGCTCCTAGCCGGTCATGAGCTACGGGTTAGCCCCGCTCGGATTGAATCGTAGATGGTGTAGTACGCCTGGTGCGTGCAGTCGATGTGCCAGTCCCGCTCGACGACGTTAGAGGCGCGATTCCCCAGGCGTTCGGCAAGCTCGCGATCGGTAAGCAACAGCCGGATTGACGCCGACAACCCGTTCGTGTCGCCAAATCGCACAACAAGACCGGTATCCCCGTCCTCGATAAGGTCACGACAGCCCGGCACATCGGTCGTGATGATGGGACACCCGGCCGCCATGGCCTCGAGGAGTGCGTTGGGCAACCCTTCCGTTCGCGAGGGGAAGACGAAAACGTCGGCTGTTTTGAGAAGACCCGCAACGTCGCGGCACGGCCCGAGCAAGTAAACACGTCGCGAAAGCCCCTCATCTTGGATCAGGCGCTTCAGCTCACTGCGAATCGGCCCGTCGCCCGCCAGTAGGAGACGGGCGTCCGTAGCCGTGGCGACGTCGCGAAAGGCATGGATCAGGATCGCAAGTCCCTTGACCGGATCGAGCCGGCCGACCCATAAGACGATCGGCGATTCGGCTTCCAGATCGCACTCCAGCGAGGATCGATCAACCGTTTGAGCATTTCGGATCGGCGCCGGATCGATTCCTCCGCGAACCAGCTTCAAGCGCCCGCGCGGAATCCCGGCGGCACTGCTGAGATGCTCGATGACCGACGGTGAGTTTCCGATCGTGAAGCGACATCCTCCGTGCGTCCACCGGTCGACCCACAGGTGCCATCTTCGCTCGACCTCGACGGTTTGGATCTCGCAGAGCACGCGATCATCCG
>CBDUZY010000272.1:0-4762 GCA_965371825.1 uncultured bacterium | reverse complement strand
TGCTGTGTTCGCTTACCACGGGTGTGGATCCGCGGAGGAACGAGAAGTACGTGGACATCTGCTTCATGGGGCTCAAGGGTGGGTCCGGTGCTGCGCAGGGAGTGGACGGCTACGACCATATCGGGATGATCGATGCATCCGGTGGCGTGTTGGATCAGGACTACGAGATGTTCGAGCAGCAAACGCCGCACCGGTTGATCAGGCACGAGTACCTGTGTGACTCGGCGGGGGCGGGGCAGTGGCGCGGAGGATTGGGCGTCGAGACGGAGTTCGAGATCGGGTCGGATAACACACAGGTAGTCATATTCGGCGATGGAGACGTCGAGCCTGCTTTCGGACTTCACGGGGGCGGCGCGGGAACGTTGAACTCCATCACGCTACGATACGCGGATGGAACTGTGCCCACCGTCCGCAGCCTGGATCTGATCACCGGCGTGCCCAGAGGCACACGGTACTACCAGTTCGCGGGCGGGGGCGGCGGTTATGGTGACCCGCACCTGCGCCCCGCAGAGCTTGTCGCACGGGAAGTGGGCAACGGTGTAATCTCGATGTCGGCGGCACGCGAGCTGTACGGCGTGGTCGTCAAGGAGGGCACGTTCGAGGTGGATGAGGAGGCGACCGAGGCGCTCAGGAGTCGTGGAGGCTCGCCGAGGAGTCGATGAGCACATGAACTTCGCACTGTCCGAGGATCAGGAGATGTTGCGCGAGGTATTCGCCCGTTTCGCCACGGAGCGAGTCAAGCCCCGCGCCGCGGCGATCGACGAGTCGCACGAGTTTCCGCGAGAGCTGTTCATGGAGCTGGCGGAACTCGGGTTCTTCGGACTGCGCTATCCTGAGTCACTCGGCGGCGTGAATCTCGACCTGGTTTCATACTGCGTGGCACTTGCGGAGATCGCCCGAGGATCACTGTCGCTCGCTGCCCCGGCGGCGATGCAGTCGGTGATGGGAACTCACTTCCTTTACGTTCTCGGCAACGAGGACATACACGAGCAGCTCCTCAAGCCGGCCATTCGCGGAGAGAAGATCGGGGCGATCTGCATCACCGAGCCCAATGCGGGGAGCGACCTGTCCTCCATTGCCACGACAGCCCGGAAGGTGGACGGTGGGTATCGTCTCGACGGACAGAAGACGTGGATCACTTCCGCTCCGGTTGCGGATATGTTCACTGTGTTCGCCCGTGCGGGAGAGGATAAACGCCTCACGATCTTCCTTGTGGAGAGGGACTTCCCCGGACTGAGAGTCGGGCGGGCGATCGAGAAGATGGGATGTTGGGGTTCGCTCACTTCGGAGGTCTTCTTTGAGGACTGTCTTGTGCCCGACGATCACCGTCTGGGTGAGGAAGGGGAAGGCGAAGGCGCTCTTCGGAAGATCCTGGCGGATGTTCGCATTCTCACGGGCGCTCTGGCGATCGGTGTTGCACGGGCGGCCCTGGATGAGGCGCTCGAGTACGCCGCGAATAGAGTGCAGTTCGGGAAGCCGATCAACCGCTTCCAGGCGATTCAAACGCACTTGGCTGAGATGGGTACGGACCTCGAAGCCGCCACGCGACTGGTGCACTATGCGGCGTGGCTGAGGGATGAAGATCGTCCCCACCAGCGCGAGGCGGCCATGGCCAAGCTGTTCGCCACGGAGCGGGCTACGGACATATGCGACAAAGCCACGCGCATTCTCGGGTCGTACGGCTACGCAATGGAGTTCGGGGCCCAGCGCTATCTCAGGGATATCCGGTTCACCCTCTACGGCGGCGGGACCAGCGAGATTCTCAAGATGCTCATTGCCAGGGAGATGACGACGTAAGACGTCGGTGGGGAAGTTGCGGCGGCGAGTGGACTGACTTCGGAGAGTTGAATCGATGAGCACGCAGGAGCGGATTCGAGTTCTCGTTGCGAAGGCCGGCTTGGACGGGCACGACGTCGGAGCGAAGACTGTCGTTCGGGCGATGATGGATGCGGGATTCGATGTGACGTACACAGGTCTGCGGCAGTCGGCCGAGCAGATCGCCGATCGTGCCCGGGAGCTGGGGCCGGACGTCATAGGTCTCTCCATTCTCTCCGGTGCTCATCTTCCCGTGTGTCGGAGGTTCAGCGAGTTACGCAAGGAGCGGGGTCTCGACGGCATCCTCTGGGTGGTCGGCGGAGTCATCCCGGAAGAGGACCGTGAGGCTCTAAAGGCGCTCGGAGTGGACGCGGTCTTTCCCGTGGGCACGTCGTTCGAGGAGATCATCGAGTTCATTCGCGGGAGGGTGCGATGAGCCGTGGAGGCAAGTCCGACGTCGAGCCGGTATTCAACGAATCGGGTGTGGAGATCAAGCCGGTGTACACGGCCGCAGACGTCAAAGCGACGGGCGGCTGTGATCGAATTGGCGAACCGGGCGAGTTTCCGTTCACCCGCGGCATCCACAGGCTCATGTATCGCAAGCGGCCGTGGACGATGCGGCAGTACGCCGGCTTCGGTGCCCCGGAGGAGACGAACAAACGGTTCAGATACTTGATAGACAACGGTCAGACCGGCCTCAACGTCGCCTTTGACCTGCCGACGCAGGTCGGCTTGGATTCGGATGACCCGATGGCGGAGGGGGAAGTCGGCCGGGTAGGCATGGCCGTGGACACCCTCGAGGATTTCGAGATCGCCTTCAACGGCATCGACCTCGAGAAGATAACGGTTTCGCTGACCATCAACGGAGCCGCGGCGACTCTGATAGCCATGTACTTCGCTATGGCGGAGAAGCGCGGATACGATGTATCCAAGCTCCGCGGTACCGCGCAGAACGACATTCTCAAGGAGTTCGTAGGCCGTGGCACCTGGGTCTTTCCGGTCGAGCCTTCAATCAAGCTTGTCGGTGACACCATTCTGTATTGCGCCGAGAAGGCTCCCTTGTACAGCCCGGTCAGTATCTGCGGTTACCATATTCGCGAGTCCGGGGCGAACCCGGTGCAGGAAATGGCCTATGCGTTCTGCATAGCGGAGGCGTACATCGATCATGTCCTGGAGCGAGGGATGAAGATCGACGATTTCGCCTCCCGGTTGTCGTTCAACTTCGACATACATGGGAACCTCTTCGAGCAAGTGGCGAAGTTTCGCGCCGGGCGCAGGCTTTGGGCGCAGATTGTAAAAGAGAAGTATGGGGCCAAGGATCCGCGATCGATGTGGATGCGGATGATCGCCGGCGGTGGTGGTGGGGGCCTTACGATCGAACAGCCGGAGAACAACATAGTCCGCACCGCCTACTACGCGCTGGTCAGTGCTCTGTCGGGAACGCAGACCATGGCTCTGTGCTGCTACGACGAAGCGTATACAATTCCCTCGGAAAAGGCGGCGCGCATCGCGTTGCGGACCATGCAGATTCTCATAGAGGAGATGGGCCTGTGTGATACCGCCGACCCACTGGCGGGCTCCTATTACGTGGAGACTCTGACAAACCAGATTGAGGGGAAGATCCGCGAGCTGATGAGTGAGCTGGACGGCCAAGGTGGGATAGTCCCGGCTATCGCCCAAGGACATATACAGAATATCGTGTCGCGCCAGGCGTATGAGGAGCGTTGCAAGCTCGAGTCCGGTGAGATTCGAAAGGTCGGCGTCAACTGTTACGAGATGGAGGAGGAAGAGGAGCGATCTGTCGAGTTGCACCGTTTCAGTGAGGAAGCGTGCGCGGAGCAGATTCAGCGGTTGGGCCGAGTCAGGGCCCGGCGAGATGAAAGTGTTGTGGATCGTGCGCTGCGGGAAGTTGTCGCCAGTGCCAAGGACGGGCGGAATGTGATGCCCCCGATGGTCGAGGCGGTCAAGGCCTATGCGACGGTTGGGGAACTGACGCACTGTCTCGTCGAAGTGTACGGTCGCTACCAGGAGCCGCTCCGCTTCTGACCGATATGGGCTAGCGGCCTGTTGAGGAGCCGTACCGTGCAAGTATGCCGCCCCTCTCCAACCGGTGAAGACACTGTCTAAGAGGCCCGTGCCACACTTACTTCAACAGGCTGATGACCCAACCGACAGAGCTACTGTTCGTGAGGGCTTACGCTTCGTTTGCTTGTCAGCAAGGCACCCCGGTGGGCGACCTTGACGTGTACGAGTGCATCCGTGCGTGTCGGCCGAGTTATTGGTAGACTCTCATTCTCGAATCCGTGGGATTGGCCTGGCAGGCATCGGAATCCGACGGACAGATGGGCCGGGCTTTGCGATTGTGTGTTTGCGGGAATCGTGGTCTCAACCGGAGCGCTCTTTGGATGGAACGTGAAACGCGGAGTAAATCGGGCTCGCGGTCGGCCGCTCTGTTCGATCGGGCGGGGAAGGTCCTGGTTGGCGGGGTCAACAGCCCGGTGCGGGCGTTCCGGGCCGTCGGAGGCACGCCAGTCTTCGTAGAGCGCGCGGAGGGGGCGTACATCTTCGACGTTGACGGTCGGCGTTATGTCGACCTGGTGGGAACCTGGGGCCCGGCGATCGTCGGTCATGCTCACCCGAAGGTCATTGAAGCGATCGGACGGGCGGCGGTGAGGGGAATCAGCTTCGGGGCGTGCTGCGCGTCGGAAGCCGATCTGGCGGAGCTGATCGTGGGTGCTTTGCCCGCGGTCGAGATGGTTCGTTTTGTGAACAGCGGCACCGAGGCGACCATGAGCGCCATACGTTTGGCCCGGGCATCCACCGGACGCGCGAAGATCCTCAAGTTTCTCGGCTGCTATCACGGGCATGTGGACTCGTTGCTGGTGGCCGCCGGTTCAGGGGCGGCGACGTTCGGATCACCCGACTCAGCCGGCGTGCCGGCGTCCTT
>CBDUZY010000271.1:0-4768 GCA_965371825.1 uncultured bacterium | reverse complement strand
TGGCGATACCTGGGCTACCAGCCGTTCGTGATTGAGGAGCGATCCGTCCAGCTATCGCGGCGGGCTCGGACGAAAGCCGCGTTCCTTCTGAAGCTGGCGTGGATTCGGGCGAAGCATTTCGCCATCGCGACAGCCACCTCAGGCCGGCGGCAGGGAGCGTCGTGAAAAGCTGGCTCCGCATCCTGGCTACGACCTGCGAAGCGGTCGGCATGCTGATCCCCCCGGTCCTTCGGCTTGGATTGACCGACCAGGCAGGTTGCGTTGTCGTCGGCGCGGTGATTGGCATCGTCGTCGCCTTCCGCTCGATGAGCTTCGGAGCTGATTGACTCGGCAACGAGACGGAACCCACCCGTGGGTCGAATCCTGGGGCCCGAATTCGGCTCGTGGGGGCTTCCCCATCTGAAGTCAGCTAGCTGTTTACTCGGGGGGGTGCCGAGTCCACGGGCGTTACGCCGCCACGGAGGCCCAAAGTGATTCCTTTCACTTGCGCAGGAATCCGGCCACCTGTTTCGCTGACAGTCGCTTCCAGACTCACACCCGATAATGTTGCTCGTAAACTGCTGTGAATAGGAGGCTTACGAACAAGGTCCGATTGCTCCGAATGGTTATCCGTCGCCGTGCTACACGGGCGCTACGTTTCGCCACCTCCCGCGAGCCTGGTTCGGGCTCGACGGCAACGGCAAGCCCTGTGGGTCTCGTGCTGTTCGGCAACTCAGCACGGCTCTGTCACGTAATGAGTAAACGCCTGCTGCGGCGCTCCGGCAGGAAGAACTGGACCGGTCCAAGCGTTGAGAAGTAGGTATTCCTAAGAGAATACCCATTTGTCTTTGGAATCGGCCTATCGATCAGGTAGAATTGCAGCTTCGGAGGTAGCAGATGGGGAGCCTTGGGACAACGGAAATGAGATGGACGTGAGACTGCACTGGCAAACCCCGACGATCTTGAGCTCACTTGCAGTAGTGCTTCTGGTCGCCGGGTCCACAGCGCGGGCCGATGTCGGGCTGCCGATCGGCATCAAGATGCCTCCCGACACGCCGCAGGCCGTTGCGGGCCGGGAGTACAACGGCAAGTTCCTCGTGCATGTATTCAAGGCGGGGACACTCGATGACTTTCAGCTGGGAGGCGAAAGCTGGACGGTGGTCGAGTTCACACCGCCCGATGGGCCCGCGCAGGTTCAGGCTGGCGTGATCGAGATCCCGTTTCGCGCGATCCCGACTGATGCCAACAAGCGCATCGCGCTTACGCTGACATACAACGGCCAGACGGTCCGTCGTGGGTACGAGCTCGGCCCGTCCGTCTTCGAGCGGGCCGGCAAGCCGTATCGTCTTCGCCGGCTGCACGACGACGATCAGCAGGAGGCGGCTGCGACTATCCTCGATGACAAGGACACCGATCAGGATCCCTCGGACGAAGTCGCCAGGGGGTCCCAGTCGATACATGTGACCGGGCGCATAGCCTATACGCGCCCCTGTCGTGATTTGCGCGATCCAAATACCGGCGATGACCCAGACGGTGACTGCGATGATCCATGGGACATCCCGGCAAGGATCGTTGGCGTCGACGGGATCGACGTTCGCTTGCTGGACAATGACACGGTGGGCTCCGAGGAGATGTGGTCCGGCTACACGGATGTCGACGGGTACTTCGACACCCACGAGTTCACCTGGGAGGGCAGTGATTTCGACCCGGACCCGGACTTGGTCATCTACACCGAGACCGAGGTCGACGGTCTTGTCGACGTGACCGACGACTCGGTCGGGGAGTACACCTATTGGTTCGACACGCCCGAAGTGGGCGACTTCACCGGCAGCTTCTACAACTTCGGGACCCTGACGCCCTCCGATTCAGGCCTGTTCCCGGCGTTGCACATGTTCAACAGCATCGTTCGCGCGGATCGCTTCCTGAGAGACGTATCCGGCCATAACCTACCAGAAGTGCAGGTCATGTGGCCGGACGACAGTCGTGTCGGAGGCGCCTGGTACGAGTCCCAGTGGAACCCGCCGGAGATCCACGTCAGCACGCAGCGTCAATGGCGTGAGGCTACACACACGCACGAGTACGGTCATCACTACGTGCGGACAACGTACTCGTTCGACTTCCCCGAGCCGGACTACTGCAACGACGGGACCGCCTACTGCGACGACGCTTCGGGCGTGCCCGGGTGTTACGCGGCGGACATCGAAAGGTGCGGCCATTGCCAGTGGTGTCAGGAGACCGACCACGACGCGTTCGGTGAGGGGTTCCCGAACTGGATGGCCGACGTCATAACACGAGACTATCCCGAAAGATACACGTTCGACGACGGCACTGACTTCACGGCGTTGTTTGGAAGCAGCCAGGAGGGAATCGGGACCTGCTGCCAGGACGACCAGCCGCACAACCCGTTTCTTACCGAGGGGTTCGTCGGGGCGCTGCTGCGTGACATCGAGGACGACACGCAGGACGACCACGACGACGACCAGATCATCGATACGCTCTGCGTCGGACCGGGACCGATCTTTGACGTTGTGGATGCCTATGAGCCGACCATAATCAGTGACTTCATCGTCGGCTTCGCTGCGATGTATCCGTCCTACGCCGACGAGCTGTACACAACGGCCTTCAACGTATCTCCGGAGTTCGTCTCAGGTTTTCCGGCGGATACAAGGCCACCCGACCCGGTTGCGTACGTGTCGTCACCTTCGCATCCACTGCTAACCGGCGGCGGGCTGCCGTGCATTACGGTGGAGTGGCTCCCTGCGGATGATGACCGGGGTGCGTGCTTTTACGCTTATGAGTGGGCTCCGACCGCTGCAGGTGCCGAGCCGAGCTCCACCCCGCATTTCGTAACCACGGACGGGTGTTACTTGCAGGCCGACGAGAGACAAGGCCTCGGCCAGTGGTGGTTCAGCATCAAGGCCCAGGACTGCCCGGACGAGAGCGGCAACCCCGGCAGTTGGGGCCCGACCAGGACCTTCGGGCCGTTCGAGGTAATCGACTGCAACGGAAGCGGGTACGATGACCTGTGCGACATCCGCTGCTGCGACGCCGGCTGCACATCCGGCCCCGACGACTGTCTGGTCACACAAGACTGGTGTCCGGTGGGAAGCTGCGAAACCAGCGAGGACTGCAACGGCAACTACGTGCCCGACGAGTGTGACCTGGCCAACGGGACCAGCGAGGACTGCAACCGCAACGCCATTCCTGACGAGTGTGAGAACATGTTCCACTGGGATGGCACCAGCGGCTCGTGGCACTCCGACATCAACTGGCTCGAGGGCGAACTGCCGCCGACCGATTCCAGCGTTTGCATCCATGTGTCCGGCGACCAGACGGTCACCTATTCGGATGACTCGTTGCAGATCGCGAGCCTCGCGTGCAGCGAGAACCTGATCGTTGCAAGCGATTCGTACCCCTGGGCCGACCTGACGCTGCACGAGGCCTCGTGGATTGACGGCGATCTGGCGCTCAGCGCCGACAATACCGTGCTACGCGTAGACGACCGCCTCGACATCGGCGGGCTGTTTGAGTGGACCGGCAGTAATATCTCTTACGCCGCCAAGCTGGCAGGCCTGGGCATGACGTATGCTAACGGCGGGGTGCAGATAGTGGACGTCGTACGCCTGGATGGACACCTGGTTCTCGATGGCCACAGCACGTCGATCAGCACCGGACAGATATATTTTCTAGGGGGTTCCTCTGTACTTGAGATTAGCCCGGGTTCAAGCTATGAGCACCAGGGAAGCGGCTATGCTCTTCGTGGCTGGTCCGGCGACACGTTCGACAACAACGGCACATTCATCGCCTCCGTCGATACCGGTGCCCATTCGATTAACGTCTTCACCGACAACGCCGGGCTGATACACGTCCGGAACGGCACCCTTTCACTGCACCGCGGCAGCAGCAACACCGGGGATTTCCTCGGTGACCCGGGAACCACGCTCGAGTTCTTATACGGCGGGCACGAGTTTCTCCCCGGCTCGAGCATTGTCGCCGACAACGTGACATTCACCAGGAACAATACGGTCCATGGAACCTACGACGTCACGACGGCCACGACGCACGCAGAACACTCGCTGACCTTCACCAGCGAGGCAAACATCATCAGCTATGGCTCTGCTTTCCACATCTCCTCTGGCACCGTTAACTTCGACGCGATCGTCGGCGGGACCATCACGTTCGATACCCTTAGCGTGGGGGGCACAGGGTACGGAACTGCGAACTTCAACAGCGGCGATCCAGTTCAGGTCACGGACCTCGTCATCGGTCCGGGTAAGGTCCAGGGGCCAAGCACCGTAGCCGTCAGCACGCTCCTGACATGGGGAGGCAGCTCTGGAGGGGCCGTCTTCAAGGGGCCGGGCGTGGTCAACGTCAACGGCGATATGACGATTGCGGCCAGCAGCACGAATTCCCTCAACGACCGTGTCCTGAACAATGCCGGCACCGCGACGTTCTTGGGTCGGTTGAGCCTGTCTAACTCGGCGGTGTTCAACAACCTGGTCGGTGGCGTCATTGACGTCCAGAATGACGGTGACGTTTTTCCCCTCGATGCATGGTCGTCCTTTAACAACGCCGGCACGTTGGTCAAGTCCGCCGGCGTTGGCACGAGCACAATCGCAGTCGACTTCTCTAACGGCGGCATCGTCGAGGTGCAGAGCGGCGAGCTCGAGTTCAGAGGTTACACACTGGGGCAGCAGACCCAGACCGCGGGCCAGACCGTGCTCAACGGTGGCGATCTCGCCTTCACGAATGGGGAGCCCTACGACATTCAAGGCGGCCTGCTGACCGG
>CBDUZY010000270.1:0-4778 GCA_965371825.1 uncultured bacterium | reverse complement strand
ACGGCCTGGAAATTCGGGTTGCTCCGAGCCGATCGGACGAAGGCTTCCGCGAAAGCTGGAAGTCGTTAAACACCATCTGGGGATCCGTTTCGCAGCGAGAAGTCAAGGCTGCACCGCTGGAAGTCCTCAACTGACCGACTCGGCGGAGAAGGGGGTCCGTCCTCACCGCTAGGAGTCGCTTGAGACGGCCGTTCTCTCGCTCGAGCTCCTTGAGGCGCTTCGCCTGGTTGGTCTTCATGCCTCCATACTCTCGGCGCCACCGATAATAGGTGAAGCCCGCCACGCCGATTCGCTTGCACGCCTGGGCCACCGTCTGCCCCTTGGCGAGCAGTACATCCGCCTTACGAAGCTTGTTGACGATCTCTTCCGGAGAGTACCGCTTCCTGCTCATGACCTTTCCTCCTTGATCCAACGCCGGAGTGTAATCCAACACCTGGATCAGGTTGAGGGGGAAAGGTCACAGGAGGTCTTCTGAAGGCAATTCTCGCGTCTAAAGACTGTGGAAGCCAAGCAGAACTGGAACACCCTCTAGAACCATCGACCATGGACTCGCCAGTACCGTTACGCGTGTCGGACGTCACCAGCCGACTCTTGAACACCCACACCGAGATTGCGGATGCTCGTTTTGTACTTGTCGCCCCGAATGATCTGTGTCCAGCGTTTGTCCAACCAGTTCCACCACATCTCCGGATGGGCGCGCAGGAAGGCGTCGACGGTCACCGCCCAATGGCAGGTGGCGGCAGCGGCTTGTTGCTTCAGTCTCCTGCCTCTGGCCACTTCGATCGGCTCGCCGTAGCGGAGATGGTAGGCCCCGCCTTCCCAATGCCATGTGACTGGCACGACGGGGGCGCCGGTGCGCAGGGACATCACGAACACGCCGGTCGGGAAATACGCCGTTCGGCCGAAAATGCTGACGCGAATGCCCTCGCTGGGTTTGCGGGGTGTATCCGGCGTTATGAACAGCAGCTTGCCTTGGCGGAGCACGTCGAGGGCGACCTTGAGTCTCTGTGCCTTGGTTGCGCCTGGTGGCGGGGCCACGAGATGCCCGTTGCCGGCCAGTCCCACGGCCTCCGTAATGCGCGTCTTGCCCGGGTCCTGGTTACGCCGGAGATAGATGCTGCAAGGGATTCGTGAGGATACAATCGGACCGTAAACTGGGTAGCCGCAGATGTGCGGGGCAATGTTGATTACGCCCTTGCCAGCTGCGTACGCTTGCTCGAGCAGCCGGAAGGACCCATCAAACACAAACCTCTCTCGGCATCCGCTTTCAGGGAAGCCCGTGCGTAGGACGTGTCCGAGCATGATCAACTGATCGACGGCCCGCGCAAAGTATGCGTCGATCAGTTCCTTGCGATATACCCCGGCCAGTTTCATGTTGTGGGCGAGCCGCTGTCGCGCGGGTACCGCGATTCGCGTTAGTCCCAGCAACAGTGTGCGCAGAGCTTCGACCACGGCCTGGCTTTCTGTTCGCTGAGAGATCTCCATCCCAAGCCGCAGGGCGCTGTAAGTCAGCCTCTTCCGGACACGACGCAGGGCATCCATTGACAACGACTCCTTCCTGGGTCGGTTGCTGGGACGCGAGTTGCTTCTCACTGCGTCCCCGGACAGTTACACCGGCACCCGCTCCCTGACTCCGACGGTGTAGGATCACCGGACGTTTCCCATGTATCAACCACGGTACTCGGTTTAACAAACGTCAACCAGCGACACTGCCGAAGGCAGCTTGGCGGCCTCGACTGACAACGCCCTCTCTCGCCGTGACTTTTGCCCAGTTGCCTGTTCCATCGTGCCGATCTTCCTCCGGCCGAATCAGGAACAAGGGTCCCTGCCGGTTTCCGCGCCACCGCTTACCTCAAGGCCGTCTTGGCCCATTGCGTCCGGTTACCGCTCTTGCTCATCCGGAGGCTTCGCCCGGCGCGCGGTGCTCCCGGATCCGTTTCAGACTGGCCAAACTGACCTTGATATCCAGTACCGGCGTCCCGTTGAACGCATCGAGGCCCCGAACAATAAGTGTTGTTCCTTGGACTTCGAGGAGTTCCACTTCCGTGACGCCGATCGGCGTCAAACGGGCCGGGGTCCGTGAGGCAAACGGACCGACGTGTTTGCCGTCATAGCCACGGTGGAAGACGCTTCGGATGGGCCGGGCTTTATGGAAGTGCCACAGGATCAGCAGTGACGTTTCGTCCTCGAGGCCCTTCATGAAACGGGCCATGCCCGGATACAGATGGATTTCCGAGATGTCGCCGCCCGTGATGCCGAAGCCGCCCGCCCCGCGTTCCTTGTCATTGACGACGTAGCCGATGGGTCTCATCAGGATAGGGTTGGCACCATCGGGATATAGGGCTGTTAAAGAGACCGGCTCGCCGTCGATCATGATCACTTGGTTGTCTCCAGGATTCCAAACGAGGTTACCACATCCGCAAACGGAAAAGAACACAACCACCGCACACACCAACAACTCGCACTTTCGCCTCACTCGATTTCTCCCTGGCAATACCGGCAACGACCGCAACGACGGCGAAGCACTTCCGCATGGTCCTAGCCATCGCTGGCATTGTATCCGCTTTCTCCGGAGAAATCTCACGAGCTGCAACAGAGATTCACTCCGACCATCATGCTCGGGCCGCAGTTACGGCGGGGCTCGATCAGCTGCGTTGCTAGACTAGCAACGGGTGTTGGTTCCTCACAGCGACGGTGGGTTCGATTGGCCGGTCGCACCACCGCCCACCGTCGTTATCAGCCGAACGACAGGAGTGCTCTTTCCGCATTTGTCGCAATGGAGGCGGCACTTCGGTTTGTCCATGATGCCGTGCAACAGCTCCTGCTCGCTGCCGCACACTTTACACTGATACACGTACACCGGCATTCTGTAGGCCTCCAATCTCTCCGTGTGCGTGACAAGTCTGCGTCATGTACTCATCCCATTTTCTCAATCATAGGAGAGTCGGGTGTTCTCATCCGTCAGTGTGGGTTGAATAAGTGCCGCCCATTCAGGAAAGTCCCAGGTTCTCAACCTCGTATGCACGGCGTAGTATGTTTGTGGTATTGGATGGGTACCCACAATTACCTTTATGCCATACCTCGCCTCAATGAAGTCTCGAAAGTGAGCGATGTATGGACATGGCGGGTATCCGACAATCATCCCCGTGGCAAGGTGGATGGCTTGCACGCCGTTCTTCTGCATCTCCTCCGGGGCGTACTCGATGTTTCCGCCCGGACAGCCACCGCATGTGGTGAATCCAGCCAGTTCCACGTCTCTCCCTCGATAGATGCTGAATGCACCCTCTCTTTTCTCAAGAGAACGTAAGCACTTTCCACCGGCGCACATGCGATATCGATCGCAGATTATGATCCCGATTCTGTCCTTCATTGTGTGTCCCTCTCATGGCTTACCCGGGGTCAAGGCGCTTCCGTCCGCGCACCGCTTATCGTCGGCCTATAGTAGCGTGTGCCAGAACTCCACTTCGCTTCAAGGATCCCCTCTGTCTGAAGCGCTACGACATGTTTGAGGACTTCGTGTCGGGTCATGCCGAGGCCGTCAGCGATGTCCTGAACCGAGCACGGGCGGCGTTGAAGCAAGTGCAGGATCTCTTCTCGGCTCGACCAGGACGAAATATGCTCGTGTACTTGGTCGTGACCTACGATGAGTTCGGCGGGCGGATCAAAGAGTCGCGACAATGTGCTCATACGCGCGCGTGGCACACTTGTGGCAAAGTGCTCGGCGGGCGGCCGGGTCACGGTGTTGATCTGGATGCGGTCCGGCTTGATGAGGCCAGCGCAGTTGGCCAACTTCGTGACTTCGAGCTCCGTGGCTGTGTAGCCAGCCAGGAGGAACACCTCCAACCAGTACTGGCCGCGACAGGCCTGTCTAGACGCACAGAGCCCTTCCATGAGGTGGCGGAACGGAACTGCTCGGTGAGGGCGGTTAACGCGACGGAAGATCGCCTCATCACCGGCATCGAGCGAGGGGATGAGCAGATCTACATCCCGGATGCTCCGCAGCACCTCGGGTTGCCACAGCAGCGATCCGTTCGTCAGAAGCGCCACCGGAATGTCGGTCATGTTCTTGATGCCATCGATTAGATCACCCAGCCGCGAGAAGAGCGTCGGTTCGCCGGAACCGCTGAGCGTTATGTAGTCAGGCCGTGTCGAGAGCTTTACCTTGACCTCCCCAAGGACCTCTTCGAGCGGCACCCATTCTTTCCGCTCGATAGTCTTACAGGTCGTCCGGCCAAGCTGGCAATAGATGCAATCGTAGGTACAAGTCTTGAACGGAACAACATCTACGCCGAGGGACCGGCCAAGCCGGCGCGAGGGCACAGGACCAAAGACATAGCTCATACCAACACCTCGCAGTACGCCGCCCCTGGGCCAGCCTGAACTCAATCGTTGCACGGGGGCGTGTCGCAGGTAGTAGCCCACCCGCAACACGGCCTGTCCTGGCCGCAACGAGTCTGCGGCTGTCTGTAATCGGTGGCATGGAAGCCGGATCCCTTGAAGAGCACGGCGGCCCCCGCTCCGAGCAATCGCTGTATGACTCCTGCACACTCGGGGCAGGTTTTCAGCGACACATCGGCGAATCGGCGCCACACGTTGGTCGAATGGCCACCGGTGCTTTCTTGGGAACTTTGCAACGTGCTCATCGTCGTATCCCTCGTGCCTGCTCGCTCGGTTCAGCCAGGGCGACGGACACTAGGTCAGCTACGCGCTTGCCCGAGAGGATCATCCCGCCGAAGATCGGCCCCATGCGCGGCCCCCGAAACGTCGCACAAACGCTC
>CBDUZY010000269.1:0-4779 GCA_965371825.1 uncultured bacterium | reverse complement strand
ATGACCGCCTTTTGGGGTTGAAACATGAACTCGATCGGGTCTTCGATGGTGACGACGTGCACGCTGCGAGTCTGATTTATGTGCTCCACCATCGCCGCGAGAGTGCTGCTCTTTCCGCTGCTGGTGACTCCGGCCACCAGAATGAGCCCATCAAGGCTATTGGCCACCGTAGTGCTGTATATCTTGGGAAGATTGAGCTCGTCGAAGGTCGGGATTTTGCTCCGCACGCGCCGGATCGCGGCGTTCATCTCGCCGGTCGAACGGAACACGTTGATCCGATAGCGATCGCCTGCCTCTCCGCGTGCGGAGAAGTCCAAGTCGCCATGTTCATAGTATTCGGCCCGACGGGACTCCGGCATAATGTCGCTCAACATCTCTTCGATGTAGGCGGTATTCGGAATCTCGGCCATATCGAGCTTGCGCAAGTGTCGCACGATACGATAGCTAGGCGCGTGTCCCACCTTGAGGTGTAAGTCTGACGCATCGTGCTGAGCCATCCCGGCGAGAAGCCGTTTGATTGCTTCCTTGGGAGGCAGAAGTTTCTCGGACACGGTCATGCTCCAACTGAAGGCCCGATTCGCCTGTCACTCGCCACTGCTATTGATACAGGGCAACGACGGCGGCCGCCGCCGCAACGACCGCCAACGCCGTCGCCGCCGCGGCGAACGCCGTCAAACGCTTCGTTTGTTGTTGGAGAACCGTCGCAAGCCGCTCGTCGCGCGCCGAAGCATCCCAGCGGATCTTCTCGAGCGCCCTGGCGGTCTCACCCGTCGTGTTGCCGAGCTGCGTAATCTCCTGCTGGAACCCGTCGAGGGTTGACGCCACGCGCTCCGTTGTCTCGCGCGAGCTGTCCAACTGACGCCCTATCGACACCATGGTCTCCCGTTGGGTATCGGCGAGCTGCGGCAGCTGGGACAGGGCCTCCTCGATGCGCTTTGCGCAAGCCCCGTCCTCGCCCATTTGGCGGCTAATCGTGGACAGCAGCTCCAGTTGGGTCTTGGAGGCCTCGGGCAGATGGGACAGACTGTCAGCCAGTCGCTCGAGTGACGTAGCTATCAACTCCGACCGCGGCCCCTGCTCCTCGAGATGCTTCTGCACCGACTCGATGAGGCTCACGACCCGGGCGTACTCTTCCTCCAACCGCTCGACATTACCCGCCGGTTTGACGAGTCTCATTCTGGAGAGCCTCGTCGCCGCGTCTTCCACGTGGTCTTCGCCGAGATCCGACCCGGAGTCGAGCATCGCGGAGTCCGGCGAGACGTCGCCGTACCCCCCCGAACGGGTAGACGGCTTGAACCATCCACCCACTCGCGACCATAGTTTCGACCTCTCCATACAGCCGCTCCCACACAAATAAGACGCCGGACCGGTGCGACCCTCCGCTCAGGAGGCCGGCAGGGCAATCGCCCGGCGATCCGCTCCGGCGAATTCTAGCGGGCCGCAACCGGCGAATCAACGATCGTCTCGGTTGACGCCTAGGACCGGCTGCGACAATCTATTACAACCCCAACCGGAGGGGCCAGACAGTAGGAAAACGGAGAACACGATGTCACGACGAGAGAAGATCGAGCGGCTGGTCGAAATGGAACCCGACGACGTGTTCCTCAACTTCTCTTTGGCGATGGAGCTGGTCAAAGAGGGGCTGATCGACGAGGCGATCGCCCGCTTTGACCGAGTTCTCGAGCTCGACTCTGCTGATATTGCCGCCTACGTCCAAAAGGGAAGCGTACTTATCGACGCCGGCCGATCAGTTGACGCCCGCGCGACACTGTCACTCGGTCTCACGGTAGCCGAAAAAGCCGGTGACGCGCACATGGCCGACCAGATGCGGCAATTGCTCAAGGCCATCGGGTAAACCGCCCGTCAGATCGCGCTCGATCCCCGCCGGCCCGAATGACCCACCGACCGGGATATGCGAGACCGTTGATGAAACGCGTGGCCCTCGACCTGCGAGACATGCCCGCGCAAGCGTGAGCATGCCACCCGTCCGGTGCAGACACCGACACTCGACCAGTCCCGACTTGCTCGGGAAGACGGCCTGCGAGGACGCAGGCCGCTACGATGCCGACGCTACCTTCTTGGAAGCGTAAAGGTGCATCAAGATGCACGCTACGAGCGCTTCCCAAACCTGAACACCTCCCCCTCCGCACCGCCCCTGATCACAACCTTTGGATATACAAAGACTTACGAAGATTGCCTCCCACGGCAACCTCGCTTTTCACGCTGCCACTCCCAACGTCGCACGGCGGTGCAGACCGCTCGCCGAACATCTCAGCGTCAGCCTGGTCTCGTCTTCCGGAATCGACCGCAGCGGCGCCACGGCGTACACTGGCGGCGGCGGAGCCAACGTGGTCACCCAGCGAGGTCGCTTGTGGAACCTGCATAATGATAAAGACGCTCGCCCAGGAGCTGCTGGCCGAAGGGCTGCTGAGCCAGGACGACGCGGTTGTGGTGGCTGTCTCGGGCGGGGCGGACTCCATGGCCTTGCTGCACCTCCTCCTCGAACTGAACCGAACCCTCGGCTGGAAGCTGCGCCTCCACGTCGCCCACTTGAATCACACGCTACGCGGCGACGAGGCTGAGAAGGACGCCGCCTTTGTCCAGGCTGCTTGCGACAGCCTCTCGATTCCTTGCACAATCGACCGACGCGACATCGCCGTACTTGCCGAGGCTGACTCGATCGGCGTCGAGGAAACCGCCCGCCGCGAGCGCTACACCTTCTATGAGCGAGTCTGCCTGCAAAGCGGTTCCAAGATCGTCGCCCTAGGCCACCAAGCGGACGACAACGCCGAAACGGTTCTGCACCGAGTCCTGCGCGGCACCGGTCTTCGCGGACTGGTCGGCATTCCGCGCAGTAGGCCGCTCAGCCCCGACAGCGACCTTAGGATAATCCGGCCGCTGCTCAGTCTCACGCGCGAATCGCTCCGGGCGTACCTTGCCAACGCCGGTGTCGCCTTCCGCGAGGATCGCAGCAACGCCTCCAATGAGCCCATGCGCAACCGCATCCGCAACATCGTTCTCCCGCTGGTCCAGACCCAGGTGAACCCACAGGTCCGCGAGGCCCTCGTGCGGCTGGCGTTCCAGGCTCAGTGGCTCGACGAGTTCCTGCAGGAAACGGTGCAACGCACGTTCGAAACGCTGATTATCTCGCGTACCGACCAGGAGCTGAAGCTCAACGCCGAGACCCTGTCGCACAAAAGCCGCATCGTCCAAACCGAGCTGATAAGGCGGGCTTACACGTCATTCGGACTGGGCGAGCAGGATCTCTCGTTCAACCACTTGGTCTCGGTCCTGGATCTGGTCGAAGACCCGGCGAGCGGTCGCCAAACGAAACTTCCCGGCGGGATGACGGTCGAGAAACGTTACCATCAGCTCAGCTTCTCACTGCCTTCCGACGAACCGCGCGAGGCCCTCGCCCCGGATGTCGCGGTCCACCTTCCCGGGAGGACGCTGTTGCCCCTTCGCGGTCTCGAGATCGCCTGTTCGATCGACAACGTCGAACCCGGCAGTGTCTCACGGCTGCGTCGTGCCGCCACTCGCATGGAGGAGTTCGTCGATCTCGAGGCTGTTCATGCGCCGCTCTTCGTGCGGAGCCGCCGGCCCGGAGAGCGATTCTTCCCGCTCGGCGCCCCGGGATCGAAGAAGCTCTCGGACTTTCTCACCGACTTGAAGGTCGACCCCAAGGATCGACAGCGCATCGCGATTCTGTGTGATCAGCTCGGCCCGATTTGGGTGATCGGCCACCGTATTGACGACCGGGTCAAGCTGACCGCCCTGACCCGACAAGCCCTGCACCTCCGTGCCAGACCCCTCGAACGGTGAAGAGCAAACCGACATCGACATCAGGCACGACCGGCGCGCCATCGCCTATACCGGCGCCGAATCAGGTGCGACAACCGGCACACGGGCTTACGTGGCAGACCTGCCTGCTGTTGTTTGCCGCTGCACTTGGAGCCCGAGCCGGATGGGGCGCCTACCTCCTGGTCAAATCGACGGACGTTACCTCCCTCGAGTTCCCCGACGAGGAGCAATACTGGTCGATGGGCGAGTCGCTACGGGCCGGCGAAGGCCTGACCGATGAACTCGGCTTTCGGGCCACGCGCATGCCCCTTTACCCCGCCTTCCTGTCGGTATTCGCCGAGAGCTCGAACGGGATCGTATTCGCCAAGGCCGCGCACTGGGTGGTCGGTGCTCTCGCGGCGGCGCTGGCCGGAGCATTCGCGGCTACGCTTGGCGGGAAACGGATCGGATTGATCACGGGGTTGCTCGTCGCACTTGACCCCTTCCTCATATTCTTCTCCTCGCTGCTTCTTACCGAGACGTTCTTCATCACCGCTCTCGTGGGGCTCTGGTGGACGGTTTGGCCACTCACCCGGCCCGAGGCCGCAAGCCGCGACGCCCTGCGACGATGGCTCGCGGTCGGCCTGATCGCGGCCTTATGTATCTACCTGAGACCATCCAGCGCCGGTCTGGTCCTCGCGGCGCTCGGATTCGTGCTCGTCTGTCGCCGGTTCCGGCTGCGGGCCTGTATGGGCATCTTGGTTGCTCTGAGCGTAGTGGGACTCTGCCTCGTTCCCTGGGCGGCTAGAAATCGACAGATAACCGGCGACCGCTGCTGGCTCACGAACCGTGCGGGAATCTCGCTCTACGACGGTGTCGGTCCCCAGGCGACGGGCGACAGCGATCTCGGGAGCATCAAGTCGATGCCGGCCGTCCGCGGCCTCGATGAAGCAGCCTGGAACAGCTACTTCCTCAGCGAGTCGTTTCGTACGATGAGAG
>CBDUZY010000268.1:0-4788 GCA_965371825.1 uncultured bacterium | reverse complement strand
GTGCAGAACGCGTGCTCAACCAGCCCGGCAAACAGGCGGCGGAGCGGATGGTTGGATCCTATCGTTTGCACGCCAAGCTACCCCCGTGGGTTCTCCGTATGTACGGACCCCGAATCGCGATCGCGGAGCACCCCCTCACGCTTCCCCATCTAAATCGTAGATTTCGACTATCGCTCAGGCAAACTAACAAGGGCCGTTTACCAAGCGGAAACGTCCGATAGAAGTGCTTTCGTGCGAAGCTGCTCTCGGGAGTAAGCTCACACTCGGTGTGTCAAAGTCGAGATGTCAATACATCTCGCATGGATGAAATGGTACTGTGCCGAGGGCGGCCGACCCCGTATGAAGGACGAAGCGCGCGGACGGTCAGGTCAGTTGTTTTGTCGACCGAAATGCTAGTCGGCAGGATCGGTCGACGCCCCCGGAGCCTTCTTCGGTTTCGTTTTTGGCTTCGTGGCTTCCGTCTTCTTGCGTGAGATCGAGTCGGCGTCCTTTGGCGGGCCTTTGTCGACTACCTGCTTTTCGGCCGGGGTCTTCCTCGCCACGGGGCGCTCGCCGGGCGGTGACTGAGTTCCGCCTTCGCGGGAGGCGTGGCGCTCGATCTGAGCCGTGGTGAGCAGGGCCTTGAGGCGTTGATCCATCTGATCGAACAAGGTGTAAACAGGTTCGAGTTGTTGCTTTCTAGCTTGCTCGGCTTCCTTGATCTTGTCGATGTCCCGCGCCTTCCTGGCGGCCTTCAGGTCGGCTGAGAGCTTCGCGAATGCCTTCGTGTTCGCCGTCCTGAAGTCCTCCACCTTGACGATGAACTCCTTCAGAATTGAACGGGCGGCATCCACCTGCGCCGGATTCAACCCGTAGTCCTTGATGAACTCCTCGACGTAGGTGTGGAAGACTGTTGCCTGGAAGGTCTCTATCTCGGGTGTCGGCAGAAAGTTGGGTCTGGGCAGCTTCGGCCTGGGCGGTGCCTTGGTAACGGCGGGTTTCGGAAAAATACTGTCATTCTCCTTCGGTCGGCCTTGCGCCCAATCGTTGAAGTTGCTTTCGATTTGGGCGAAGGTCTCCTCCATCTGGGCGAGGTCGAAGTCGTGCAAGCGCCTCTGCTCGTCATTGAGATTCTCACGCCACTCTTTGTTGCCCTTCAAGATGGCTTCTTTGGCGAGTTCGACGAGCGGCAATGCGCCTTGTCCGATTCTCCTGACGTCCTCCTTGCTGTCCGGAGGCCTGAACTGGTTTCGGATCAGGTCCCGGATCAACGGCCAAACCTCAGCCTCGTGCTCCTTCAGGAAGCGATGTACATCCCGTGTCATGATCTCGCGTGTCTTCTGGGTTTGGGCCTCGTTCAGGTTATACCTGGCGGCGATGTTAATGACCGCGGTTTCCATGATCGTCTCGATGGTCGCCGAGGCCGCGGCCCGACCCGTGGAGTCAACAGGCTTCGCTTTCGCCTTGGACTCGGTCGCGGCCGGCGACTGCCCCGCCGAAGGGGCAACAGCGAGGTTCAGAAACAGGAGGCCGGCAAGCGTAGCGGTTGGAATTCGAAGCGGCATGGTTATGTACCTAACGTGTTCAAGACCCTAGCCTACAATCCACGAAGGGGCGCACCCCTTCCACGCGATACTATTATAACAATCGAGGAGCTGTCCAGGTTGCGGGGTAGCCGGCTGGTTTCGCACGACGGAAGTCGACACCTTAATCTCCGGATGTTGGGCGGTTCACGCCGATGGTGACGAACCCGCGTTAGGCCCGCGTCCGGCATTCCTTATCTCGGTCTCGCGAAGTGTCCGGCGCCTCGCTGCCTGGTGACTCGTCGCCAACCGGAAGATAGGGGGCAATAGACCCGCTCGGCGAGGCATTCTGGGTCCACGTAAAGCCAATAGCAAGAAAACCGAAAAACGAATTTGGTCATAGTGGCTTTGATCCCAAGGCGTAGTGGCGAACCACTGGAGGTAACTGATTGCGTGGTATTCGCAAACGACTGGCCGGGTCAGGGCCAGAACCGTCGCAAGTGATGGAGCACATGGTATCGCCATAGACGGTTGCGAAGCCGGCGAGCGCCCTGGTTTTCCGGGTCGGTCTCGACTGCCCGGCGAAGCATCGACCTTGCTTCCTTCCATTGTCCCAGGCGGACGTGGGCCCGGGCCGCGTTGTACATGGCGACGCCGAGGTCCGGTTTGGCTCGGATCGCACTGTGAAAATGGTCAACCGCATCCGTGTCGCGCCCGAGGCGAGTCAGACAGACGGCTAGTTTGTGGTGGGCAAACGGATTGTCCGGATCCGCGGCCAAGACTCGACGGCAGCAGTCCGCGGCGTCCGCGGGGCATTCCACGGCCAGCAGGGCATCCCCGAGGAGCATCGCAACATCGGAGTTACCTGGATCCTTCGCCGCGGCGATCTCCAGGTGTGGTCGGGCGTCGGCGGGTCGACCGAGACGCAGCAAGGCCTCACCAAACCACCACTCGAATTCCGACAGGCATGGATCGCCGCCGGCGATCGTACCCACGGCTTCGAAGCAGGCGAGTGCTCGCGCCGGGTCACCGCGGCGAAGCCACAGCTTGCCCAGGGCGAATCGCGCCGGAAGGTGCTGCGGTTCGAGTTCGATTATTTGCTCGAACTTCGCCGTTGCGGTCGCAAACTGCTTGGACTCGATCGCCAGCTCGGCCAGCTCGAATAGTAGATCGGTGTTGCCGGGGTCCTCTCTGACCTCACGGAGGAAGTAGTCGCGAGCCCGGTCCAGCTGACCGCTTGCCCGGTATGCCCGCCCGATCCGTTGGTTCACGCCGACAAAGCCCGGGGCGAGGTCGAGCACGCGTTCCCAACAGTAGATCGCCCGATCGGTTTGGCGCCGGGTGAAAAGCGAGTCGCCGATGTGGAAGAAACAGTGCGGGCAAGCGTCGTCGAGGTCCTGCGCAAGATAGAACATCTCTTCCGCCAGCTCGTGTCGACCCAGCTCGGCGTACGCGTGGATACGGTGGCAATACGCCGGTTCGAAGTCCGGGTACTGCTTGGAAAGCTCCTCGAACACTCCGATGGCCCGAGCGAACCGACCTTGGTGAGAAAGGACCATTCCGAGCGCCAGGGCGACATCACGATCGCCGGGGTCGAGCTTGATTGAGCGCGCGTACGCCCTGGTTGCCTCGGGAAGACGGTCCAGCTCCTCGAGCAGGAATCCGCGCTGGGCATGCCAAAGGGCGTTTGTGGGGTTGATCGAGATAGCCACATCGAGTTCCGCGAGTGCTTCCGCCCACTGCTCTGATTCGGAGAACTGCTGTGCTCGCTCGATCCGTTGTTCTGCTTCCAGCCAGTCGCTCATGGGTCACCCCTTCTTGGCTGAGGGCACTGCCTCCAGACCCATTGGATTCTATGTCTCTTATCGGACAAGGGCAACCGAGGTCCGAGTATGCTATCGTACAACGTGAGGTCGAGGACAGCCTTACCGGACCCTGGAGGGCGGTTTGGGTTCAGATCCCAGCCACCTGCCCGGAGGCGCAACAGGCCGTCCCGCCAAGCTCGGACGGAGCTTGACCGGCTAGCCGAGAGCCGTAAGATCGCCCGCTCATGAGCGGATCGCGTTCACCTCTCGTTGTCGTTACGCTGGCGATGTTAATCTGCGCCGGCGGCTGCCAAGGGCCGCGGCGCGGCGAGTACCTGTCGTCACTCCCTCTGGCGGTGGCTTCGTCCGGCGAGCAGGCCGATGCGGTGTGGGGGGCGATCCAAGAGACCCTCCGGCGGCATCACCTTAGATTGGATCGAGTGGACCGGCGGGCAGGCGTCATAACCACCGTGCCGGTGATCTCACAGCACTTTTTCGAGTTCTGGCGACACGATGTGGACACACGGGCCGACGCCTGGGAGTCGAGCCTCAATCCGATCCGGCGCTGGGTGGAAGTTTCCGTGAGACCGACGGAGGAGGGCCGTTGGGCCCAGCTCGCCGTTGTTGTCCACAAGGAGCGGCTCTCCTCGCCGGACCGCCAGTTCAACAGCACCGGCGCCGCGTATCAGTATTTCGGGAACAGCCTGCCCACCACAACCGGCGAAAAGAAGGTCGCAGCCGGGGACGATCAGTGGATCGACATCGGGCGGGACGCGGCGATGGAGGATCACTTCGTCCGCGCGATGCTTGAACGGGCGGGAGTGGGATCCGAGGTGGATGGCGCTCCGTCGTCGTAAGCCGCTTCGCCGTCGTAAGTTGTCTATGTCCGGAATCGGCCCCCGGGAGGTTCTGTTGCACACCTTCCTTGTAAGTCTGATAGTCGCGACGAGTGTGCTGGGCACGTACGGGCCCCGGCAACTCGCAAACGGTGAGTCCGCCGACGCGTACGAGCTGTCGGCGACCACCGCCGCCGGACTTCTTCCGCCTACGCTGCGAGTCTTTTTCGAGCCAAATAGGGATTCGTTCCTGCGAGGTGCGTTGAGTGCGACGGCGTCCTCCACCGCGAATGATCGCGGGAGCACCGACGCCGGTCGTCACCGTGTGCTCCTTGACATTGGCGCAGGCGCCGACGATTCCGATGCGCGCCATGAAGCCGCGCTACGCTTCCCTCGCGACCGTACCAAGGCCAAGGAGCTGTACGCCAAACACGGCGTGGACGCCGGCGGATGGCTTCCGTGGGTGGTGCAAGAGCAATACGGCAAGCTCGTGCGAGCATTCAAGGCCGGGGAAGCCGAGCAGATCGTTCGCGAGGCTGGCGTCTTGCTGCACTTTGCGACCGATGCAGCCCTGCCGTTCAACACCACCGCTCGATCAGCCGGCACGACGTCGCGATCGCCCGGAGCGCCGGAGGATGCCCGTAC
>CBDUZY010000267.1:0-4790 GCA_965371825.1 uncultured bacterium | reverse complement strand
GTCAGGCCCTCACCCTTGCTGAGTTCGTCACGCACGCGGTCGAATCGCTTGTTCGAGCGTTGAGCAATCTGGGCGATGGCCCCGTTGATCTGCTCTTCGTTGACTTCGATCTCGCGCTCCTCGGCGATCTTCTCGAGGATGAAGAAGAGCTTCAGATCGAGAACGACCCGGTCGCGGGCCTCCGCCCGCAGCTTGTCCATCTCCTTGGCGATCTCGGACTGGGGCTGACCGGACTGGTACATGTCCATCACCCGGCGAGCGACGCTGCGCTCCGTTTGCCGCTGCGAGAGACCCTCGGGAATCTCGATCTTGGTGTTCTCGACGAGGTAAGCCCCGATCTGCTCCTGCATTGCCGTCTGGATCATGCGCTCGATCCGCCCCTCCAGACCCTCGCGGACCGCCTTGCGGAGGTCGTCCTCGGTTTCGAGCCCAAGGTTCGACAGGAACGTCTCGTCTATCGGCGGCAACTCCAGGCGCTTCACCTCATGGATGGTGAACTCGAACTTCGCTGTCTTGCCGCGAAGGTCCAGGTTCTCGTGATCGTCCGGGACGGTCGCCTCGAAGGTGATGGTGTCGGCGACCTTTCGACCGGTGAGTGCGTCGCCCAGGCCGGTGAGCGGGATACCCTTGACGTGAATATCGCGGGCGGCCACGTCGTAGTTCTCTTCACTGGCGATCACCTCACCCTCGACGGTGAGCTTCATGGCCGTATAGAGCATGTCGTTGGACTCGACCACGCCGTCCTCGACCGGCTGGAACGTGCCCCGCATCATCTGCAAACGGTTGACCTCGCCGTCGACGTCCTCGTCGTCGATCGTGACGATCGGTTTCTCGACGGGGATCTTCTCCAGCTCGGGCAGATCGAAGTCCGGCTTGACCTCCAGCTCGCAGGAGAACGTCATCGGGGCGTCAGCGGGGAGCTTCATGTGATCGAGGGCGTCGGCAAACGGCACCAGCTTGTCGACCTCGACCGTCCGCGGCTTCTCGTCCTCACCGACCCGCTCCTCCTTGAGCTTGACCCAGACCATCGGATCGCCCAGCGGCTTGAGCTCCTCCTTCTCGACGGCGGCTAGATAGCCGCTGCCCACGAGCTTGCCCTTGAGTTCGTCGCCGACGTCGTGGGCGAACCGCTTCTCCACGAGCTGCATGGGTGCGTGCCCCTTGCGAAAGCCGGGAATAAGGGCCTCCCGCTTGAGCTCCATGAACTGCTCGCTCATCCGCTCGTCCACGGTGTCCTGAGGGACGGTGATCGTGAGCTTCACCCGCAAACCGCCCAGATCCTCACTCTCGACGGTGATGGCCTCCTTGAGCTTGGCCATCGCGATCTCGTCGTCCGAGAGTTCCTCCTGGGCCTCGTCGGTCTGCCCCTCACCGTCGACAGCCAGTTCTTCGTCCGTCATCGAGCTGCTCCTACCTGATCGCGCCCGCTTCGCCAATTCACCGCGGGCGTACACTACCCGAGCCCCCGCTCCGTGGCAACGGCAGGCCGGTTGGGACGCCGGGAGGTGAGGATTGCGGTCCGCTCACCCAACGCGGCGACGGGTGATCCGTACTGGGGTAGCGTGCATCTTGATGCACCAACACGAGGCTTGATGATGCGGCGTGTGCCCCATTCCCGATGCATCGGGGGTGGGGGACGGACCGATCCGTACCGCTACGCGGAGCACCTGACCGGTGTGCCACCGCTCTCGAGCAGTGCCCTGTGTGGGACCGGTTTTCAACCGGTCATGGGCCAAGGGGGTTCATCCACCGAGGACACAGAGTTCACAGAATGTCGGCGACGGGCACTTCGCCGTTTCGGCGTTTCCTGTTCTGTGCCTTCTGTGATCTCTGTGGATCTTGAGCGTGTGCGGGTTCGTTCACGGCGCTGGGCCGTGTAGTGAGATCGCGAACTCGGCGTAGTCGGCCAGGTCGATGGTGTCGTCGGTGACGGCATCGAGGGCGGGGCAGGGGCCGGTGACGGGCTCGTGGCCGAAGCAGGTCTGGAAGGTGGCGAAGTCGTGAAGGTCGGCGTCGCCGTCACCGTCGGTGTCGCCGGGGGCGAAGGTAAACTCGATGACGTTGACCGCAACGCCGTCGTCGAAGGTGAAGGTGGTGGTCGCGCCGTAGGGGATCGGTTGGTCAAGGACGATCTCGACGGTTTCGGGATCGCCGTTGTCGAGGCGCCGAGTCTTAGTAACGAGAGGCGCTGAACCATCTGTCACGTCAACGGTGATCTCGTCGATGAAGACGTAGTTCGGCGAATCGAAGGTAACGGTGAAGCGGTCCAGCGGTGCATGCTGCCGGGCGTCGACGAAGCCACTCGGGGGGTCGGACGAGACCATCGTCTCGCCGTAGGCGATCGTTCCGAAGCGAACGAAGTCCCACTCGTTGACGGTTGGGAACTGGTCGAGATCGCACCCGCCCTCGCCCATCATTAGGATTGTGCTGTAGCCGTTGCCGCCCCCTCCGGAGCGGCAGCTGAAGAGTTCTCCGTCGACGTAGAAGCAACCACGCTCGCCGTCGAGGCTCTCGAAGCGGTAGGTGCGAAACTCGTCTACTCGTGTGTACCTAAAAACATCGCCCCAGTCGGATGAGATAACCACGTCGCCGAATATATTAACGTAGTCAAAGTACCCACGATACTGAACCGTGAAACTCCCGTCACAGACCGGGTTGTTTCCAAGAAGGTGGTTCGAGCGAAAACGGGACTCAACCCAAAACGGCGGGTCGGGGGGAGGTCGGGTCTCAGGTGTCGCGATTCTGTACCCGTAGGTAACGAACTGCCCAGCGGTCCAGCGCAAAACGAGGTGGCCGTCCTCCAGAGACTCCTGGCACGTGTCCTCACACCCTCCCCCCAACCAGCCCGCGTCGGGGTTCGGGGGGACGTCACCTTCGTAGCGGTAGACGAGATCGTCACCGCGGGCCATGCTCGACGCGAGGCTCACGCCAAAGATGATGAGAAGACCCCTGATCGTCATGGAACCACGCCTCGATTCACCCCCTCAACGGGTATTATACCACAGACGTGCGGAGAGACTTGCCGGATCTTCCAGTCCTATAAGTCGCGGGAGCCCATCGCGTGATCAAGGGACACCTACGAAGATGCCTGGGCATAGGGCCTAAGCGCGTATCATCGTGTCCCCCACGTTCGAAGAACGTAGGCCACCCGTCCTGACCGCTCCTTGACTGTCGCGGTACGGATCATCCTTCATCCTTCCACCTTCATCCCTACGGCACAGCGGCCGCTCCCTGACAGTCGCGGTACTGATCCACATTCAGCATTCAGCGGCGTCAGATGTTGTCGCCGAAGAAGAAGGCCGCGCCCATGCGATCGGCCATGGGTTGATTCGAGAAGACGAGCGGTAGCAGGAAACGGATGTCGGTGTGCGGCGAGCGGAGGTGGTCGGCCATCTCCATCCGCCAGATCGAATCGAACGTCATCAGCTCATCTTGCGAGTAGGTCTTGTCGAGGGCGGCGTCGATCGCACCGGCGGCGAGCCTGGCGGACCACATAGCCGGGTAGACGCCTTCGTTGCTCGCGGCTGAGACGAATCCCCCGGCGTCGCCGATGAGCAGGGCGTGCTTGGCGACGTGCGTGTCCATGTCGAGAGCCGCACCCGCCGGGCAGCGCACAACCTCCGCAGCCGCCGCCTGTTTCGATAGGTCAACGGGCATCACCTGGTTCTCTAACGCGGCCCGACAAAGAGTAATCAGAAGGACTCTCGTTTCGGAAGGCTCGCCACGCCAATTCACACTGACCGCGACCCGATCCTTCGCCACGCAGCAGAGCCCAAAGCTGCCGCCGCCGTCGAGACCGAGAATCACCGCGACGCGCGGCGTGCCTTGCTTGTCTCCCGTCTTCAGCGGCTCCTCGACCTGTGCCGTCCAAAGGGGGGAATCTCCGGGATACCGGGCGAAGCCGATGCGTTCCGACAGGCTTGATCCACCGCCCGTCGCGAGAACCAACAGCTTGCCACGGAGCAGGTCGGTGCCCTCGAGCGACATTTCGACCGACGATTCATTCAACTTAATGTCGCTCACCGGCGCGCTCTCGTGAAGGGTGGCGCCCTCTCTGACGGCCGCCTGTTTCAGCGCCTGGTCGAAACTCGGGCGATCCACGAGATAGCCCGCAATCCCATCAAAGTGCGGTTCGGCGCGCTTGGCAAGATCCGCGCTGAAGAAGGTGACATCCGCGAAGCTCAGGTTCAGCACGGACTTCGTCGGAACCTTCAATTCGGCGAGAAGAGGCTCCGTCTTCGCACTGACCCACGCGACGGTGCGGACGGTTGGCGCGGTCGCCGGTCGGCCCACGAGGGCAACGCGACGCCCCTGTCGGGCTAGGAGTATCGCCGCGGTTGCGCCGGCGGGACCGGTGCCGACGATCATCACATCATATGTTTCGTCACTCATCGGCTGCTTCTGCTCGCTGGAACGGTACTCCGACGCCACCCACGCCGTCGCTACAGTACACCGACTCTTCGGCAGTAACGCAAGTGCGGCACCTAAGCAGTGATATTATCAGTCGACATGGAAGCGCCGCGGGCATCGCGCCCGGGTATAATCCAGTGAACACGGGGGGACGTCTTGGGATCGCCCGCCCGACGTGATCGCTACACGTGGGGCCGGCGAGCTTATGGTGCCATAATCTGGCACTTTGACAAACCGAACGCCAACCGGCGCCTCCGGAGGAGTGGGATGGCGGTACGCGCCCAAGCGACAATGCTGCTTGCCACAATCGTGCTGGTCGCTGTAATCGGCGTCCGCGCGGTCGCGGGCATAGGCGGCGATCTGGACGGCGACAATGCGAT
>CBDUZY010000266.1:0-4794 GCA_965371825.1 uncultured bacterium | reverse complement strand
CCCTCCGGAAGGACGGAGGACCGGTGGGGGATCAGCAGGACATCGTCGAAGGTCAGGGCGTACGGAATGTTACATTCGTCCGAAGACCGCGAAATCGGGCCGTTTGGCTGCATATACGGGTACCTTTCGTTTCAAAGTACCTGGGGTCCCTTATTACGCCCCCACAGCCCGTTCGTCAAGAGCCACCCGCTAATGAGCGTGGTACAATCCCTCAGAACCACGAGGCAAGGGAGTGTGGCGAGGTGATGAGCGGGATTCGTAGGTCTGGCGACAACTTCGGCGTCGAGTTTCGCGTTCGCTACGCCGAGTGCGACGCGATGGGGTATCTGCACCACGCTCGGTACTGGGAGTATTTCGAGCAAGTCCGAACGGAGCTGTTGCGAAAGAACGGGGTTCGATATCGGGACCTGGAATCCGAGGGCACGTTCTTCGTCGTCTACAAGGCCGAGTGCAAGTATCTGGCGCCGATCCGATACGACGACCTCGTAACTGTGACTTGTCAGGTCGTCCGGATCACACGGACCCGGGTCGACCACACTTATGCAATCGAGCGGAAGGGCATGCGGGTATGCGAGGCGTCCACGACGCTGGCCTGCGTCGGGCGCGACGGTCGGCCGAAGCTCATGCCCGACTCTCTCTGGTCACGGTCGAGTCGCGGCTGAACGGGGACGCAGCGGCGGAGGGTCGGGGCCGTGGGGACGGCGGCTGGGTACAGAATGGCTGACAACTTGCCTTGTTGACCGTCAAGGGGGCGCCTTCTAGAATCCAAGCACTTGAAGGTGACTCTTAGTCGAAGGAGTAGGTATGGCGGGTCCGAACACGATCGAGTTTAACGACGCGAATTTCGATGAGGCGGTTCTCCAGTCGGATCAACCGGTGTTGGTGGACTTCTGGGCGGAATGGTGCGCTCCCTGCAAAGCGCTGGGACCGCTCATCGACGAGTTAGCCACCGATTACGAGGGCAAGGTGAAAGTGGGCAAGGTGGATACCGACGCGAACAAGGAGATTTCCGTGCGGTTCACGGTGAGCGCCATACCCACGGTGATCCTCTTCAACAAGGGCGAGATCGTCCAGAAGTTCATCGGACTTCGCGGTAAGAAGGAGTTCGAGACCGCGCTCGACAGGGTGACCGGGGCGTAGTCGGCGACGGTCGTCGGTCCCGGGTGCCAGAGCATCCGACGACGGCGGGGGGCGCTGTCCCGGCTTCGCAGAGCCGGCTCGACTGTTTGAGTCCTCTGTTGTCGCACGTACGACGTCACTCCTTGGTCCGACGAGCGTACTAGGATGCGCCACGGCGGCGGGCGCGGATCGAGAGCGATGCCGTCGGTTTCCCGCCCGTGCCCCTGTGACGGTGTCGGCGGCACAACCCGTAACGTCCCAACTCGAGGATCAAGAGCGGCGACGGTCTAACTGCCTGACAACGGCTGACTATCAATGGTCGACTCGAAGGTCAATATTGAACAGTTCCTGGCTGAGACGCCTGAGCAGCCTCGGCACGGTGGGTGCGGAAGCTGCGGGACGGGTACCGTCTCCGCCGACGGCGCTCGATGTGGCAACGGCCTGGAGAGAATCTATCCAACGACAGCCGTTCGGTTCGGGTACATGCGCTACATCGGGGAGTTCTCCCACCCGCCGGAAATGAAGTTCACCTGCGGGGCGAGGGTCATCATCCAGACCAAGCGGGGCATCGAAACCGGCGAACAGGTGTCCCTCACGTGTAGCGGATGCGACAAATCCGTCACTCGCGAGCAGATGAAGGCCTGGGTCAAGACCTGCGGTGAGGATTCCTACATATTCGAGGCGGGCCGCATCCTGCGAGAGGCGACCGCGGCTGACCTTGCCGAGTACGCGCACATTCAAAGCGGCAACCGCGAGCGACGCGACTTCTGCCAGCACGTTGCCGACCGTCACAAGCTGGCCCTGCGTGTCGTCGAGTGCGAGTCGCCGTTTGGCGGCGAGCGCATCATCTTCTACTTCTCCGCTGAGTCGCGCGTTGACTTTCGGGTGCTGGTAAAGGACCTGACCCACGAATACCGAACGCGCATCGAGATGCGGCAAGTCGGAGCCCGCGACGAAGCTCGGCTTCTCGCCGACCTCGAAACCTGCGGGCGTGAGGTCTGTTGCAAGAGCTATCTCAAGACGCTCCGCCCGATCACGATGCGTATGGCCAAGCTGCAGAAAGCGACGCTCGATCCGAGTCAGGTGTCCGGTCGTTGCGGCCGACTCAAGTGCTGTCTGCGATACGAGCACGTCGGGTACGAAGAACTCGACAAGCGTCTGCCGCGTAACAGAGTGCGGATTCGTACCGAACACGGTGAAGGAGTCGTGGTCGGCAGACAGATTCTCACCCAACTTGTGCAATTACGCTTGGATGACGATACGCTGGTTTCGGTTGTTTACGAGGACATCCTGGCCGTCGGTGTCGACGCGCCGCCGCCCAAAACTGACGCCGAGAAGCCCACCCGGCGGGCGCCACACGGGTCACGAGGAAGGACCCCAAACCGCGGCGGGACGCGGGCTCAGAGACCGCGCGATTCCCATGGCGAGGCTTCGAAGTCCCCACAGCCCGAAGTGCGTCCGCCAAAGCCTCGCCCCGATGTGTCCGCGGACAAAGCCGGGACGAAGGGTGAGGAGAACAAACCGTCGGCCTCCAAGCGCCGGCGCCGTGGACGACGCCGGAGAGGGAAACGTCGTGGCGGCCCGATTAGTCCGGATGGGGCAGCCGGGGGGAACAAGCCGCCCCCAAACGGTTGAGACTCTATGGATGGTCTGCCGGCGTTTGACTGAGACGCGAGTGCAATGGTACGGGAACCGCCCAACTCGTTGAACGACCTGGTCGAGCAGATGGATCGATACCCCCTGGATGCCTTCGTGTTCGTCCGCGAGGGTCTGGGACACGCCGCCGAGCAAATCCACGGGCCGGAGACCGAGGCCCACCAACACCTACAGCAGTTTCTGCTCCACCAGGACTTGGATTGGAGCGATCTCATCGCTCAGTACCACGCGGGCGACCTGCCGGACCCCGTTATCGCGGCGATAGACGCCGCCGGGGGATGCGAGAAGCTCGACCGGCACGTGAACGGGCGCGAGCTGTGCTGGGGCCTGCGTGATTACGCCATCAAGCGGTGGGGTATGATGGCCCGCGTCGTACTCCAGTCGTGGAACGTTCGAGGCACGGCGGATTTCGGCCGCATAGTGTTCGGGTTCATCGACTTCGACATGATGCGAAAGCAGAACGACGATTCGGTCGAGGATTTCGCGGACGTATACAACTTTAACGAGGTGTTCGAGGGCCCGCTTCGGACCGGCCATCGAGACTCGGATTCAGAGTCGGATCCCTCGGGTTCCTGACGCCGATACTCGAGGATCCCCTACCGAGGCGTGGTTGATTCCGACTCTTCGGAGACCTTCGGTTTCGGGGCGTCTTGATTCGATGCACCTCCGGTTGTGTCGGGTTTGTTCTCGATTCGGCGCTTCGGCTCCGAGTCGAGAGACGCGGCCTCGTCTATGTTGTCCCGGACGTCCTTCATCCCCTTCTTGAACTCGATGATGCTCTTGCCGACCGACCTGGCCACGTCCGGGAGCCTGCGCCCGAACAGGAGCAGGGCGATAAGGACGATGACGATCCACTCCACACCGCCTGGGATGCCAAAGGCTAACACGTGTTCACTCATAAACCGTTACACCTGACCGGTCTGTCGCAACGCCCACAATCCGGCGAAGGCTAGGCCGGCGATGACCCACGAAGAGGCATAAGATTATACGAGGACGCCCCGTCGCGTCAAAGTCGCGTGTTTTATCGGCTCGCAGCGCCCCTGTCATCATTCCCTTTCTTGTCAGCGTCGCACGGGGCTCTACAATCGCGTATCGGCCCGCGGCGCGGGCCACAGGACTTAGGGGGGCTAACTGCCTGTTGAAAAAGGGCACCGAACAGGTGTGGCACCGGTTTCCAACCGGTGAAAACACGGGTTAGAAGTAAAAACCCGTGCCACACATTTTTCAACAGGCTGCTAGGCGAGCCTTCTCCCACGAAAGGGCGGTTTGATGGCGTCCAGACGGCTTCTGGTTACGGCGGCACTACCCTATTCTAACGGTCCGCTGCACGTGGGCCACATCGCCGGGGCGTACTTGCCGGCCGACACCTACGTTCGCTACCTGCGGGCGACCGGTGCGGACGTTCGTTTCATCTGCGGAAGCGATGACAACGGCGTCGCCGCCCTGAAGACCGCCAGAGAGAAGAACACGTCCGTCGAGGAGCTGACCGCCAAGTTCAACGCTTCCCAGAAGCGCGACTTTGCGGGGCTGGGGATCGAATTCGACGTCTACGGAGGCACGCACCAGCCGGATCATGTGGCAACACACGAGCGTTTCAGCCAAGACTTCTTTTTGAAAATCCACGAAAAGGGCTTGTTCACGAAGCGGACGGGCAAGCAGCTCTTCGACACCGAGGCCAGCCAGTTCCTCCCGGATCGGTTCGTGCGCGGCGTCTGCCCACACTGCGGAAGCGACAAGGCGTTTGGTGACCAATGCGAGGAGTGCGGGCGGGCGGTCGACCAGCCGACGCTGATCAACCCGGTCAGCTTGATGACCGAAAGCACGCCGGAGCTGCGCGAGACGATTCACTGGCACCTACGCCTCGACCGTTTGCAGTCTCGTCTGGCCTCGTGGTTGGCGAGCAAACGGGACGCGGCCTCGTGCGAGGCGGTGTGGCGCCCGACCGTGCTCAATCAGTCTCTGGGACGGATCGAGGCGGAGGGGCTTCCGGAGCGGGCGATGACCCGCGACCTTACCTGG
>CBDUZY010000265.1:0-4803 GCA_965371825.1 uncultured bacterium | reverse complement strand
GCAGTCGATGACCATCGGGCCTAAGGGGTTGGCCATTACCCGTGGTGAACGCGATCTCATCCGGTTGCGATGGCACGAGGTTGGCTCGGTCACACTCCCACGCACCAGTGGGTTCTTCAGGATTGAAGGCCCGAGCGGGGCGCAACTGTACATGTGTCCCTATCGCGAACTCGGAAAGTTTAAGGTCCTTCAGAAATGCATAGCCGAGATCAACCGGCAGCGGGCGGTCTACGCGGATCAAGATACGTGACACCCTGCCCCAAGTGCGACTATGAGCTGGCCGGTTCACTCGTGGGAGGGATCGGTTTCAAGTTGTTCCCCTCGCGGCGTGCCAATGACACATGCATTCCCGATCAGTACACACGCACAAGCCGGGCGCCCGGGTAGTAGTAGCGCAGAATCGCCCCGGCGCGTTTACCCTCCTTCGCCTGACCGTGCATTCCCCATTGGCACAGGCCCAGACCGTGGCCGAAGCCCTTGCCGTTGTCGAAGACGACTTTCCCGCCGCGAACACGAATCCGGCAGTCGGTGCTGCGGATGAGCATCCCGTCTATCGCCAGGCGGAACCGCTCCGCAAGTATCTCGTGTGCTTCGCCGCTCGACCCCGTGATTCGCAGCGTAATGGGCCGGTCCTGATGTGGCGCGTCGTCTCCCTCATGCTCGCCATAATCTACGGCGCGTATGTGCTCTCCATCCCCTTCGGCCGCCTCGGTTCTTCACTGGACGGCTGACGAACCAAAGAAATCCCAGGAAAAGTTTGTTGCATAGACAATTGTTTGATGTATCATACTTGGCGCGCAGATTGCTAACGGAATTGGTGGCTTCTTGGCTTGTCCAGGGCTGATAGGCCGGGTTTATCGTGTGCGGCTGGATTAACGAGAGAAACAGTACAATGCAAGGCGAACACGGTCTATCTCACACGCACGAGATGTATCTGAAGGTGCTCTACCGGCTCGAGCTGGACGGCGAGGTCGGGCGGGTACGCGACATGGCCAAAGGGCTGGGGGTCACGCCGGGCACGGTATCAGCCGTCCTAAAGAAGCTCGAGCGGGCCGGGTTGGTGCTCCACGACCGGTACGGTTTCGTCAAGCTCACCCCGGCCGGGACCCGCGTGGGGCGGTGCGTCCTACGTCGCTTCGAGACTGTCAAGGGCCTGCTGGAGGACGTGCTCGGCTTGGACGCCGAGGCCGCCGAAGTGGACGCCTGCACGATCGAGCACGCGGTGAGCCCGGCGACCATCAACCGCATGGAGTTGCTGGTCGAGTTGGTTCGGCGCGGTGACATCGTAGTTAAACCGATGAACCATATCGAGCGATCGGGCTCGACCTGCGCGGAGTGCGAGGCGAGCGGAGTATGTCGGGCCGCCGCGGCTGTAGCACCGTTCGCATCGAGGCATAACCGAAACTGATTTACAGACTTACGGGTCGGGGGATGACGGCGTCGAGAGCGCCGTACGCTTTCGGAAATGGAATGGTAAAACCGGAACGCGAAGCATAATCCCAAAGGAGAACATGCATCCGATGTTGACGTTGCTGTGCATGGTTGGAGCTGCCGTGCCGGCCGACACTGTTGCGGTGCGGGCTCAGGAAACGAATGAAGTCGAAGGAATCGAGGACGTTCGAGAGCACGAAGCCCATCCCCCCCTGCACCGGCTGGAGCCCCAAGAGATCAGTGAGGAACTCCGCACCCCAGACGACCACGTAAAGACCTGGTTGCGATGGGAGCATGCTTCCGGTGATTGGACGGGTGCGCGCCCCTGGCTTGACGATCACGGCGTTACATTGGAGATTGGTTACACGGCGGATGTCTTCTACAACCTGCGCGGCGGATTGAACACCAGTGATGCCGAGCAATACCGCGGGCTGTTGGGGATCGGTCTTACTGTTGATATCGAGAAGCTGGGTCTCTGGGAGGACGGCACGTTCTTCATCAGCGCCTTTGAGAACCACGGTACCGACATCACCGAACGACATGTCGGGGACTTGCAGGCGCTCAACAACGCAGACGCTCCCAACGAGACGCGTTTGTATGAGTACTGGTACGAACACGCGCTGTTCGATGGGGCATTGAGAATCAAGCTCGGGAAGATGGATGCAAACACCGATTTCGCGGCGCCGGACTACGGCGGCGAGTTCATCCATTCTTCCGCCGGCTTTTCGCCGACGATTCCCATACCGACGTGGCCCGACCCGGCGCTCGGGATTGTCGTCTCTGTCGCGCCCGTCGAGTGGTTCTATTTCAGAGTTGGGCTCTACGATGCCCTGGGAATCGCAACGCGATCCGGATACGACACCGCCTTTCACAGCCCGGACGAGAGCTTTACGATAGGCGAACTGGGTCTGCGACCGAAGCTCAGCCTGTTTGGCCAAGACAGATTACCTGGAACGTACCGTATCGGGGGCTTCTATCACAGCGGTAAGTGGGACGTGTACTTCAACGATCTCGACGGCCGGCTTGACCCCAGGACCCACCGTGGAAACTCAGGACTCTACGTCGTCCTTGACCAGTTGTTGTACAGGGAACACCCTGAAGATGAGGAGGACGAGCAAGGGCTCGGCGCGTTCTTCCAGTTCTCGTGGGTACCTTCGGACTATAACGAAATTACCCAGCATTACGGCGTTGGATTTCAGTACGTGGGCCCAATGCCGGGGCGTTATGATGACGTGTGTGGGCTTGGTGTTCATCATGTGAGCCTCAGCGGCAAGGTGCAATCGTTGGAAACATGCTATTCGGAAACTGCGATTGAAGCATTCTACATATACCAGCTCACCGAATTCATGAGTATCAAGCCGGACCTGCAATACATCGTGAATCCGGGAGGCGACGGCAGAGATGCCTTCGTCGCGGGCGTACGCTTGGAGATAGCGTTTTGATTCCAGGACTATGGAGCCATGTGATGAGAAAGAATCTTATTCGCCAATCGATGTTCGTTGTCGGCCTACTGGGACTCCTGTGCACGTTTGGTTGCGATGCAAACCTCCAGGAGGCTGCGCTGGCGGGACTATATGATTTCGTTTCCGGAACGGTCAGCGATACGCTGGGTGCTGTCATGCCCATCGCGGATGCCTTGTAACTCTTCAGCCACGTGCAATGAATCAGGCGGGTAGCGGGGGAAGTTGTCCGGTTGCCAGGTAGGTTTTGAGGGCGTCGGCGATTCTCTTTGTCGGGTCGAGGCCGCGGAGATTCAGCATTCGGCAGACGTTCATCAGTACAGCTTGCGTGGCGGCGCCTTGCTCCGATCGATTCGATTGACTGTTCTTCCGCAGGATCACGGCTGGGCGAATCTGCCGCTCCGCGAAGTTGTTCTCGAATGCCACGTCCGCGTAATCCAGAAACGTGAAGAGGAACTCGGCGTATTTGCGAAGACGCTTCGTCAAACGCCGCGTGCCAATGACACCCGCATCCCCGATCAGTACACCCGCACCAGTCGTGCGCCGGGGTAGTAGTAGCGCAGGATCGCCCCGGCGCGTTTTCCCTCCTTCGCTTGGCCGTGCATTCCCCATTGGCACAAGCCCAGACCGTGGCCGAACCCCTTGCCGTTGTCGAAGGTGACTTTCCCGCCGCGAACGCGAATCCGGCAGTCGGTGCTGCGGATGAGCATCCCGTCGATCGCCAGGCGGAACCGCTCCGCGAGTATCTCGTGTGTCTCGCCGCTCGACCCCGTGATTCGCAGCGTAATGGGCCGGCCCGACGACGTGCGCTCGATCGCCTCGATCGACCGAACTGAGCCCAACGAGGCGAGCTTCGGATAGCGCGACGCGAGCCGCGATGTAACATCACCGACCGACAGCGACACTGGTCCCCATCGGTACGTATCGCCCGGAGCGATCTTGCAGTAGTCGCACTTGACGCCGCCGCGCAGCGGTGGGACGTTTCCGTCGGCTCCGAACAAGGCCGCCGATTGCGAAATTCCCCCGCACGCGGCACTGTAGTAAGTGCAAAAGAGTCGATAGCGCCCCTCTGTCTTCCACGCGAGAACGACACCGCGCGTGTACTGGGCCGCCTCGAGCGCTCGACGCCCCACGGTGTCCGAGCGAATCCCCTTATAAACCTGCGAACCCTGTGTCGCGGTTACGTCGACTTCACCGTCCGGTCGCCGGCTCATCTGATAGAGCACGAAGCTTCTCGCGGCGATTGCCTGGGCCCGGTACGCCTCGGTCTCGAATGTCGGCCAGACCTCGTTCGCGACCACGCAAGCCACGTAGCGCTCGGCGTCCACGAGATTGATTACATCGAGCAAGCCTTCATCGGTAACGCGCAAGCGCACGGATCCGGGGTACTCGCCCTGCGGCGACCACTCCCCGTCACTCTCGAACGAAAGCCGCAACAATCCACCACGCTCCGGTTCGAGGCTCACACTCGACGCTACCCGGAGCCTGTTGCCCGACTGGATGGACCCGTCGCTCCCCCGCGTAAGAATGATTCTCTCCTCTGGGGCGAAGCGGGCCTGTATTGTCTTCCGGTCGTCGCGGGCGATGATCGCATCGGGGGAACTCAACCGAACGCGCGACGCAGCGGTGGCGACCAAAACGCGCACGTCGCGCAAACGCCGATCGCCTTGTCGCTTCTCATCGGGTTCAGCGTGGGAGGTGTTGCCCGCGGGAAGGCAACACACGGACAGAACCGCGAGGGCCGTGCCCACACGGACCTGCCATCTGGCGGCTGGAAGTATGCCACCGACACGTTTCATGCGAGGGTCTCTCGGTGACGCCCATCGGCGGTTGCCACCGGCAAACTGCGAAGCGAGGCGCCCAGCCGCTACGGCTGTTCTTCCGTGTCGGCCTCCGGGCTTGGCTCCGGACT
>CBDUZY010000264.1:0-4832 GCA_965371825.1 uncultured bacterium | reverse complement strand
CCGCCAGGCGAATCATCGCCGACCTAGCGTACGCCCAGCGCCACGCCAGACTCACAAGTACGGAGTTGACCGTGCACTTCGAGATCGGGGAGGAGTACTATGAGCTTCAGGGTTTGAGTGACCCCGACCGTCCCGGTCAACCCTATATGGTCAAACTGGATGCGGAACCGTTCATGGCCACGATTGTCTCCGCTGACCTCGACGCCAATCATTCGGTGGTCTTCGACGGCTTCGGTCGACCCGACAGCGGCGGAACCGTTGTCATCAGAGTCGGCGGTTACCAGAAAACGATCCTGGTGGACGCCGACACGGGACGCGCGACCGTCTCTTCGCAAGAGGTGATTCCTTAGGGGGGCGCCGAGGCCATCGCAGTCAAGAAGGATTAGGCTGAATTGCCATTGCCGAAGTAGCTATGAATACCCGCTCCGCACAGCCACGTCGATCTGCCGTCACGCTCGTAGAGCTTGTGCTGAGCATGACCGTAATGACCGTGCTCATAGGCGGGCTCGGCTCGGCCATGGTCCTCGCCGGCAGGGCCGTCCCGGATGGTCAGTCGCCAACGAGCGCCCTTCTCGAGGGCTACCGTGTGGCGGAGGAAATCGCCGGCGAACTCTACGTCGCCCGCACGTTCACCGAGCGGACGGCGACCGCCATCGAGTTCACCGTGGCCGACCGCGGCGACGAACCCGACGGCGACGAGGTCATTCGCTTCGAGTGGTCGGGAACGCCCGGCGACCCGCTGATCCGCCAGTACAACGGAGGGACCGCCGCGGAACTCCTTCCCAAGGTCTATGAGTTCGATCTGACATACACTTCTCGATCCACAACCGAGACGACGACACAGACCGTCTCCTCGGAAGGTGTCGAGGCGCTCCTTGCTACCTTCGACGGCTGGTCCGGCGTCACGGGGACACCAAAATCGCACCTGCTCGGTCCAGGTTACATTGAGTCCGAGTATTTCGAGATCACCCCCGAGGCCGGAGCGAACGAGCTGAAGATCACCGGCGCCGAGGTCGTCGCTGCCCTCATGTCGACGCCACCGGACGCCGTGCAGGTCGAGATTCGGCGCTCCACACAGGACGGCAGCTACGAGCCGGCGGCGACGCCCATTGGGACGCCCGCGACGATACCGGGGTCTGCACTGGGTATGGCGGCTCTGTGGCATAGAGCCGACTTCTCCGACGTGATCGTCAGCGATCCCGACCGAACCGACTACTGCCTCGTGGTAACGCTCGTGGGATCCACACCGTGCTTCACGAACTACTACTACTCGAAGAGCGCCCCGGACGACGGGATGTACTACCTCTGGAGCGACGATGGCGGGGCCAGTTGGGACCCCCGCGCCAATGCACGCAACCAGCAGGACCTTCGCTTCAAGGTCTACGGCTCCTTCGCTACCACATCGACCGAGGAAGTCGTGGTCACGCGCAACTTCGTCAGCGGCGTTCGAATCAAGCTCCGCACGCAATCCGCTGAGTCGACGCGGGTCGAGACCAGCGTACAGGTTCTGAACTCCCCGGAGGTGCCGATCTCATGATCCGAGGGCGCCCCAACTGCGGGTGTGGCTGTAAGCACGCAAGGGCCTTCAGCCTGGCGGAGACAGCGATCTGTATCCTGCTCGTCTCCGGAATGCTCGTGGCTGCCTTGGACACGCTCGGTTCCTCCAGCGGTGCCCAGCGGATCCTCGCGGAGCGCTCCACCGCTCATCTGCTGGCCCGCGACCTGATGGCCGAGATCACGGGTCGATCATACGAGGATCCCGACGGGTCGCCTGTTTTCGGAATCGAGGTCGGTGAAGCGTCAGCAACGCGTTCCGACTTCGACGACGTCGACGACTACGCGTCATGGACCTCGACGCCTCCCGAGCAAGCGGACGGCACGTCGATCCTCGCGAGTGACGCCTTCGCCCGCAGCGCTACGGTGGAATGGGTACTCACGAACGATGCGTTGACCGCGTCACCGTCGCCGACCAACGTGAAGCGCATTACCGTCACGGTCACGCAGGCGGACGACAGCACGCACGTGCTGGCCGAACTCGTCGCGCTTCGTACCGCCGGTCCGCCGCCGCCGAATGACCTGCCCGTCGTCCTCTTCGTCGTTGCCGACCCGACGAACCTGACGCCGCCAGAGTCAGAGCGCGTCACGCTGATCGAGTCCTGGGGATTCTCCGTCGCGCTGATCGCCGCTTCCGCGCCTCAGTCCGAGTTCGACGACGCGGTGGCCAACGCCGTTGCCGCGTACGTGCCCGCGCTGGACGCGACGGACCTCGTCGGAACCAAGTTGCGTGACGCGCCGATCGGTGTCGTCAACGCTGACGCCGAGTTGCTGGACGATTTCGGTTTCTGCGAGGGGGCGTTCTACACCAACTCGGACGAACTCTACGTATCGGGCGACTCCCACTACATCACAACCGGCCTCACGCTCGGGTGGAGCAAGATCTATACGGAGATTCAGCCGGTGTTCCTGGTCAGCGGGTCCGTTTCTCCGAGCATGGTGTTTCTTGCCGGAACAGGTATCAACGGTGGACCCACTCCATATGTTTCGACGGGTCTAATCGAGACCGGCGGCATGCTGTACGGTGGCGGAACGACGCCCGCTCGCCGTGTACAGCTTCCCTGGGGCGCCAGCGGGTTCGACTTGGACTCTCTAAACGCCGACGCGGAGGGGATGCTACGGCGCTCGATCGAGTGGGCCGCAGAGCTGGACACGGCCCCCTGACCATGGGGCGTTTAGGGAGCGGCAGACGTGCATCACACGCGAGGTAGAACAGCAAGACATCGGCGGCGGGGCGCGATGTACGTCGTAGTGCTCGGCACCTCGATGAGCGTCATGATCATCGGACTTGCGGCGCTCACCGCTATACGCATCGAACGGCGAGCCGTCGGCGGGACCTCGGACTTTGCGAAGGCCAGGCTCTACGCCCGCTCGGCCGTTGAGATGGCGTTCTTCAGTATGAGCGACGATCCCGACTGGCGAACGAACCGTCCGCACGGAGCTTGGTTCACCGATCTGCCGATCGGCGAAGGGACGTATACGGTTGAGGTCGTTGACCCTGGAGACCAGGATTTCACAAACGACCCGCTCGACCTGATCGTAATCACCGGAACCGGCATCTGCGGCAACCCCCTTGACGAACTCGAGGCCCGGTACAAGCTCGAGGTCTCGCTACGGGCCGAGAACGGCGGCTGGGTGATCGTGGACGGCTCCTGGCGCCGGGTTGTGGACTAAGCGTACACCCCGCACGACCGGCCAGTCAGCCGGACTCTTCCCTTCAAGAGCCAAGCCGACCGCCCGGCCGTACCGGGTGCTCAAGCGATGTTAGAGTTCAACCGTCGCTCGGTTGTCACCTACGGGCAAGCCTGAAAACCCTGGGCACGTTCCTCCTCCGGCTGCCGGAGGCCGTCATTGTTCAGATCACGCCAGACGGTGAACGTGACGCCGCCCGTGATACATATGTCGAAGCCAGTGAACGCATGGGTCGTGGCGTTCCCGGCCACATTGGTTGTCACCGGCGCCCCAGACAGCCCTGGCTCTACGGCGAGATAGTAGTCCGTGTTCGGCAGAAAGTCGGTAATCGCAGCCGTGATCTCCGTGTTTGTATTCCCCGGGTGGTAGTTGGCGATGGCCATCCCGTCACCGTCCGGATTCTCCACGTGGACCCAATCGAAGGCTTTGATCTTGACCGCCTTCGCAAGTGCAACTCCAACGAGGCTGCACACCAACAGCACGCACACGAGTCGATTGAACTTGAACATTTCCTTACCTCCGCAGGCTAGAGTTCGGCGCTACTGTGTCCGGGCAACACACCCTGACCGGTACCGCCGGACTTAGATACGAACTCGGCCGTAACACGCGGCCAAGACATCTCCAGAAGATCGGGGAAGCGACTTCGCCCTCCGTTGTGTCGCGGGCTGACACTTAGGACCCGCGAACCGGCAGCCGCCGGAGCGTTCCTCGGCACAGCTTGCGATTCCTCGCACTCCAGCGGTCTTCTCATCTCACACGCCACGTCCGCGAACCGGTGGTCGGCGCGTAGCGCAGTGGGAACGTTATCGGCTCTTCGGGGTTGGTGGCATTATTGTACAGTTCAGAGGCTAAAACACAAGAGAAACTTCCGTGAGCTTCTGTGACAATTGCACGCTGGCTAGGCCCGCACGTGGAAGCTCCAGCGCCGCTTGATACGTGCCGCGGCTGGAAAGTCCACTAACAAGTTCCGATAAGTAGAACTTCCCGCGATCGACGGTTTGTCGAGAGTGCGTACTGATAAGAGGGGCCTTCGACTTTGCGAACACAGGGTTTTACCTCTGTTAGGAGCTGCTGCAGTTCGTCGACGGCAGGCATTCCGTCACTGCGATAGGAGACCACGAGTATGCTATTGCGAAAGCGGTCAAAGAGACGGCGGAACATCTCGTTGCAGCTATGCGCGTGGGACCAGGGGTCGCCGCGCGGGATCATCCGGCGATGCTTCGATCCATAATCGATTAACCTAGGCCACTCGTCGATTCGAACCATACCCTCGAGGAAGTGATAGAACTGCCGGTAGTCGACACCGACGCCTGACCGGTTGATGTAGGGCGTGTCGATGTAGACTAGGTCAAAATCGCCTTCGACTTCCATCGCGTCGGATCTAACCGCCCGACAGGCGTGCCGTCCGTCTATCAAGGCCCGGTTGGCTTCGCCCGCGAAGGCGAAGTAGTGGTCGTCGAAGCTGCGATCCCAACTAGCCTTGTTGCCGAAGCCGCGCTTCACATCGGCGGTACGCATGTACAAATTGCGCCGGTGGAACAGGTTGTAAGGCCGCTTCGCCATCGCTGACTGGCACAACGCAAACC
>CBDUZY010000263.1:0-4836 GCA_965371825.1 uncultured bacterium | reverse complement strand
AAGTTCGCCCGATCCGATTGGGTGCGCCGCGCTCCTTCGGCTTTCTTTGGTGTCGCGGGTGTGGCACTGTGCTTCCTACTCGTTAGGCGGCTAACGTCGCCGTTAGAGGCGTTGATCGCGGCGGCACTGCTTGCCGTATCCCCACTCCATTGGACCCTCAGCCAGGAGGCAAGACCTTATACGATCTGCACGGCCCTTCTGCTCCTGGTCATGTGGACAATGGCACGGGCGCTCGCCCGCCCAGACCGGCGGCGTCTATTAGCCTATGCCGCAGCCTGCTACGTGATGGTCCTCACTCGGGGGATGCTCCCGTGCGTGGTTCTGCTGGGGATTGGAATCACCCTGACCGTGGGCTTGCTGCTGACGCGCGAAGAGGCATCGGCATCGGGTCCTAAGACATCGCGCGCCTTGCGAAGAGTGTGGGCAACGACCGTGCTCGTTGGGCTCGCGGCGGTTCCCGTGCTTGTGTTTCTGATGTACGGGAACGGGTTCATCACGTTCACGGCTTCAGGCCGGCAGAACGGGGCTCTCTTCGGAGCACCGTTTCTGAACCGCCTCGCGTCGAACGCGTCGATCTGGGCCGAACTCCCTGGATACATGTTCGGGCCGAGTGCACCGGTGATCCTGGTCCTGGCTGTGGCGGGGGTCGCGCTGTGTGTGCGGAGGCGCCACGCTCTCTCGCTATCGGCACGATACACTCTTACATCGCTCGCGATCGCACCTGCCCTGTATCTGCTGACGTACACGGTCGCCGTCTCGTTTCATCCCATCAACGACCGCTATGGGCTCTTTGTCGTTCCAATCGTTGCCATATTCGCCGCGATACCCGTTGCCGCAGTCGTGGTTCGGTTCGCACGGTCGGCACACCCGCGCCCGGTACTTGCCTGGACCGCTGGACTTGCGGTTGTCATCCTACTGCTGGCAACACCGGCCGCGAGCACGTTCGGTCGCACTCGCCAGTACTTTCGCCCTGACTGGCGCGGCTGCGCCGCGTTTCTTGAAGACAGAGTCACGCCTGAAGACGTGATCATCGTCTTTCAGGATCGTCCGCTGGGCCGACCGCAGATGACTTTCTGGGGCAAGTACGATTGGCCCCGAGAGATGGACAAGCCTCTGGCGGAGCCGGCCTGGACGCTCGCCAGCTCCGAACCGCATTGGCAGCGTCTGGCGGCGAAGACCGGCTACCCGTACATAGTGATCAGGTACGACCTCGAGCCGGGGCTTAAGGACGACTACTTGAATCACGGCCTTACCGAGGCGCCGCCCGGAATGACGCTGAAGAAGTTTCGGAGCTTGGATCTGCTGACCCGATCGCGCTGGGATTCAAATCGCACGACGGGACGACTCATCCGAGCATGCGACGATCTGATAGCCATCCCGAAGCTGCACGCCGATTCGAACGTAATGCTTTCTGTTCTGCGCTCGCGAGTCGAGTTGCTCGCGGGTGATCCCACCGCCGCGGCCCGTTCACTCGAGCTAGCCAGACAGGCCACGCCCGAACGACTCTCCGAGTGGTTCGACAACGCCGTAGCGATTCACGCGGATGCTCTGGCTGACGCACTCGTGAACTCGACAGCCACGCTCACGGCGGGGCATCCACCGAGAAACCAAGAGTAGCATTGTGTCGTATTCTGCCCCCGTTGTCGGCGGTGCCGATTACCGCCTGCGGACATGTCGCTGCGGCTGGCGGACGGGTGACCCTCTGTGCACTGCCGTTCTGGACCTCGACAACCAGCGATCGTCGTGTGAGTGGAGGCGGACCGCGCGGCGGTGACTCACGTGGTGGCGACTGCTCCGATGCAAGTAACGATCTGAGCGGTGCGGATACCAATACCCTCTGTCGCATCTTCTGTCGTGATGATGACGGGCTTGTCGGTCCACACGGCACACCTTCCGTATTATGGGCCTGGCTTTCTCAACCGTGACCTCCACGGAGCCGTCGACGCGATAGCGCGTGGAGACGTAGCTGAAGCCGCGCAAGACCGCGTGCTCTTCGTAACCAAGCTCTTGTGCGAGGTTACGGACGGCGACGACTTCAGCGGCGCGTCGGGCCATCAAGCGGGCCTGCGGATTCCTCATTCGTGGCGGCGGATAACCGATTCCGGTCGCTCGGACCAACACGACTGGGGCCGGAACCGGATCACACGCGGCGTTCGCAGGCATCAGAGCCAAGTACATCAAGGTGAAAGTCGTCATTTTCCGAGTCCTCCAACCGATCCCGTTCGCCACCGCCGTTTGGCGGAGGTCGACGGACAATAGTCAGACATGCGTGAGACAGGTGGGTTAGCGTAATCGCGGCTCGTAGGGCCGATAAGTGCCCTCCCGTCCTCCCGGGCGTGCCCGAAAAAAGACCTCGTGACGAGGCCCGTGGTTGGAAGGCGAACTCGAGGATTGTTGCGCGGCCGGGTCGGCGCGTCCGGTCAGTCCTTGCGCGATTCGCTGCGGGCGGCGTCGCGCTCGCGGAGAAGGGCAAGGGCCCGCTTGGCTGCCTCCTGCTCCGACTCCTTCTTGCTCGGACCCCATGCGCTCGGAAAACGTTCACCGCCGAGCACGACGCAGACCTCGAAGCACTTGCTGTGGTCGGGTCCCTGTTCGTCGAGGGGTTCGTAATGCGGGGTGGCCGACAGAAAGCGCTGAGCGTACTGCTGAAGGGCGGACTTGTAGTTGTTCAGATGTTGCGAGTCGACACACTTGTCGAGATGCGGCGAAATCGTTCGGAGAATGAATCGTCTCGCCGGTTCCAAGCCGCCGTCGACGTAGATCGCGCCGATCACGGATTCGAACACGGCCGCCCGAAGCGACTTGGGTATGTTGCGCCGGTTGCCGATCCCGTTGCCCAGGTACAGCAACGTCGTGAGGCCCGTTTCGTCGGCGATCTCGGCGCACACCTGCCGGGATACGAGCAGCGATTTGACCTTGGTGAGATCGCCCTCTAGCCAGTCGCTGAATTGACCGTACAGCTCGCCGCAAACGACCACGCCCAACACCGCGTCACCGAGGAACTCGAGGCGTTCGTTGCTCATTACGCGGGAGTCGGCGATCGACGAATGGGTGAGGGAGGTGGTCAGGAGGTCGGGATCACGGAACTGATAGCCTACGATCCGTTCGGCGCAGGCCCCGACATCGGCTTCGCTCACAATTTGATCCTAACGGGCCGATGGCGGAAACCGCGCTGCGGGATTCGGACGAACTCACCGGTCCGCCCGGAAGGGGCTGGGAGACCGATCCCACACGCGACTTTCGCTATCGGCCGGCAACCCGCCATGCGGGCTCGGAGAAACCTGCCGTGCGACGGGCGGCGCCCTCATGTGTCCGTCAACGACGGGTCCGGAGAGCTGGCCCAGCACAGCCTACCCACATTATCATCGGCGTTGAAACAAGTCAAATCCAACGTGGATGCCTTGCTACACCGCCCCTCAACCTGGTATAGTCCGAGTTGTACCTCCATTTCGTGCACTGGTTGGGCGTCCTTGCTTCAGGACGCCGAAACCGGAGTCGTCGGTCCGGCAGGGACCCGGCTGGGAAAAGCGTGGCATGTCGTCGATACGACCAGTTTCACCCTCACTAATCGTGGTGGCGGCGGGGATCGTCTGTCCTGCAGCCGCGGGCGATCCGGCTTCCGGCCAGAGCTGCCTCACCTGGGTGGAACGTACGCCGGCGCCGCAGGGGCGCCTCCGTCAAACGCACGCGTATGACAGTGGGGGGAGGGCAACGGTTGAGGGCCCGGAAGAGACCCGAGGAGGGGAAGGTTCGAGCTTGGCACAACGGCCGTTGGGAGGGCCGGAGCCGTATGGCCTGTCTCCGATGGCCTACGACAACAACCGGGGCGTGACGGTAATGGTCGAGCGGGGCGTTACCGTGACCCGTACGTGGGAGTGGAACGGGGCGGCTTGGTCGTTGGAGAGCACTTCCGGTCCTGCACCACGCTATGGACACGCGATCGTGTTTGACAGCCGGCGCGGCGTGGTCGTTCTGTTCGGTGGTATCGACGCCGAATACGGGCACTGCGTGCCGGGACTGTGCGGATATCCGACGTTCGGCGACACGTGGGAATGGGACGGGACTACTTGGGAACTGCGCGGTACGAACGGCCCATCCCCGAGATCCTACCACGCAATGGCCTTCGATTCCGACCGTGGCGTGACCGTTCTCCACGGCGGTCAAGAGCGGTACGTCTCGCCTTGGGAGCCGGACGTGGTCGGGGACACCTGGGAGTGGGACGGAACGACGTGGGCCTTGCGGACGACGGACGGTCCCCATCCGCGGAGCGGGCACGCCATGGCTTTCGACTCCGCCCGCGGAGTTGCCGTGATGTTCGGAGGCTTCGACTACGACACTTGGGAGTGGGACGGCACCACCTGGACGGATCGAACGAACGTGGGGCCGTGGCCGCGCCTCGGCGCCGCAATGGCTTATGACAGCGCTCGAGGTGTGACCGTGCTCTTCGGTGGCTACGATGGAATCAACGACGGCTTTGTGTACTTCGACGACACACACGAGTGGGACGGATCGGTGTGGCGTTTTCGGGCTGACTCGGGCCCGGAAGGTGAGTGGCTCATATCGATGGCCTTCGACAGCCTCCGAGAAGTAACCGTGCTCGCAACAAACCGGGAGACCTGGGAATACGGATGCAACTCCGATTGCCAACCGACGGTCGACGCGCCGGTTCGCGAAGTTGAGGTGGCGTGCGAGGACCCAATTCCTCCGTGGACGCCGTGTCATGCGGACAAGAACCGATACCTTTCGTTTCGGGCGCCAACGATTACCTGCGATTCAGACGACATCGCCCTCAAAGTGACGCTCAGCTCGATGCCTGGACCTTTCGACTGCCCGGGA
>CBDUZY010000262.1:0-4874 GCA_965371825.1 uncultured bacterium | reverse complement strand
GTAGGAGATCGGTGGTGATGTTCGGCTCATTCTCGCTTTCATGCGTACTGCTGTCGGGAGTTCTGGTTCCAGCGGGAACTTCAGCCAAGAAGACAGGCGACTGGCCCATGCTCGGCGGCTCGCCGGATCGGAACATGGTGTCGCATGAAACGGGCATCCCCTCCGAGTGGGATATCGGTGCCAAGAAGAACATCAAGTGGGTCGTGCCCCTCGGGGACACCACCTACGGCAACCCGGTCATCGCCGACGGCAGGATCTTCGTCGCCACGAACAACGGCCGACAGCTTCGGCCGAACATTAAGGGCGACAAGGGGGTCGTCGTGTGCCTGAGGGAGACAACCGGCGAGCTTCTCTGGCAGGCGACGCACGACAAGCTGCCGTCGGGCTCGATAAACGACTGGCCGGAACAGGGGATCGCCTCCACTCCCTGGGTGGATGGCGATCGGCTTTACTACGTGAGCAACCAGTGCCAACTTGTTTGCGCCGACGTCGACGGATTCCTCGACGGCAAAAACGACGGACCCTTCAAGAATGAGAAGCACAAGGAGAAGCAGGACGCCGACATCGTATGGATCGTCGATATGTTCAACGATCTGAAGGTGTTCCCTCACAACCTGGCGAACTGCTCGCCCGTAGGGCTCGGCGATCTCGTCTTCGTATCGACCTCAAACGGCATGGATGACGGGCACGTCAAGCTTCCGTCGCCGAACGCGCCCGATCTGATTGCCGTGGACAAGAGGACCGGCAAGATCAGGTGGACGAGGAGTGACCCGGGTGCGAACGTCCTGCACGGGCAATGGTCATCGCCCGCGGTGGGAATGGTCCGCGGGAAGCCGCAGGTGATCTTCGGAGGCGGTGACGGCTGGTGTTATTCGTACAAACCGGAAACCGGGGAGCTCATCTGGAAGTTCGATCTCAACCCCAAGGATGCCAAGTGGGCGGCACACGGTCGGGGAACCAGGAGCGGCATCATCTCGACGCCGGTCGTCTTCGACGACAAGGTCTTCCTCGCCGTGGGCCAGGATCCCGATCATGGCGACGGTCCGGGGCACCTTTACGCCATCGACGCGACCGGACGGGGGGATATCACCGAAACGGGCCGTGTCTGGCACGTAGGTGGGGATGACTTTCGGCGCTCTTTGTCCTCTGTAGCCATCGCCGACGGGCTTCTCTATGCCGCCGATCTTATGGGTTATCTGTACTGCCTGGACGCCAAGACAGGCGCGCGGCACTGGAGGCACGACACGTTCGCCGCTATTTGGGGTTCACCGTTCGTTGTGGACGGCAAGGTGTTCGTCGGCACGACGGACGGCGAGGTCGTCGTGCTCGGCCACGGCAAGGAACTCGAGGAACTCGCCGCGAACGATGTGCGAAGCACGGTTTACACGACGCCGGTTGTAGCGAACGGCGTCCTGTACGTGTCGACCCGCAACCAGCTTGTCGCCATCCAAGCTCGATGAGACTGTGCGGGTGACCTGCACGTTTCCCCTCTGAGGTTCTCGGCGGTCGCAGCGACCTTACCCGCTCGTCATACGTCGTGTGACAAGTTCTTACGAAGGTGTACCCGTAGCCTGCGCCGAGTCGTGTTACGGTATGGTGCGCAGGATCAACCCTCCTCGCCAGTGGACGTCGCCGGCACGCTGACATCGTGGACGGCGCTCAGCGCTTGACCGCGCATACGATCGCACAGGACCTTGCCGGCGACCCGCGCAGTGCCATCGGTGTGCTGATTGAGATCAACCGAAGCGTAAGGAGCAAGACGCATGACGCGCCAAGAGTGTAGAGTTCGCTTTCGTTTGTCGTCGACCATCGTCTTCGGGTGTTTGTTCGCATCCGGACTCCTTCTTTGTGCGAGCCCGGCCCGCGCCCAGTGGACTCAATGGGGCGGTCCGAATCGTGACTTCACGGTTGATACATCAGGTCTGGCGGAAACCTGGCCGGAGGGCGGGCCGAAGGCGCGCTGGCGGCGCGAACTCGGTGACGGCCACGCGTCCATCGTGTACGACGATGGCGTGCTGTACACCATGTATCGGCCGAGCTCCGCCGCTCGAGAGGAATTCACGGTTGCGCTCGATGCCAAGACCGGCAAGACGATCTGGGAGCACGGCTCGCCGTCACTACCCGAGGGTAACGTTGAGCAGTACGGCTTCGGGCCGAACTCGACACCACTGGTCGTGGACAGCCGCCTGTACTCCGTGGGTTCCGGTGCGGTCTTGCACTGCCTCGACAAGCGGACCGGAAAGGTTCTCTGGAAGCACGATCTAGCAGATGAGTTCGGCGCTCCTTTCCCGAATGAATACGGGTACTCATCGAGTCCGATCGCTTACAAGAATCTGGTCATCACGCCGGTGGGACGGCGACATTCGCGTGAAGAGGGCGGGGCGCACGGAACAGAGCCCTCCGGAACACCGGAGAGCGCGGAGGGTCAGTCACTTATGGCCTTCGATCAGATCAGCGGCAGTCTGGTCTGGAAGAGGCAGGACTTTCGGATTGATTACTCTTCTCCGATCCTGATCGAGTTCGCCGGCGAGAGTCACCTTGTTGTGGTCACACGACAAACGCTGGTTGGACTCAAGCCGGAAAACGGCGAGCTTCTGTGGAGCCACACGCTGTCAACCGGTCGGACGCAACACGTCATGACACCCATCGCGGTCGGAGACGATCGTATCTTCTGTTCGTGCAGCGAAAGCAGCGTCGGTAGCAGGCTCATCAAGCTGACCAGGAAGGAGGGACGGACCGTGCCCGAGGAGCTTTGGCGGAGCCGCAAGATGCGCATCGTGCAGTCCAACCCGGTCCAGATTGGCGACTACATCTACGGTGCCAGTGGCCACAACCCGTCGATCATCATGGGCATCGACCTGAAGACTGGGAAGCGCTTGTGGGTCCACCGCGGCTTCGAGCAGGCGGCATTCATCCACGCTGACGGCAAGCTCATATTCGTGGACTGGAACGGTCAACTAGTCCTGGCTACGGCGACGCCGGAGGGCCTGACCATTCACTCGCAGTGTCAGTTGACGGAGCAGTACTCGTTCGTCGCACCTACGCTGATTGGAAAAACGCTCTACCTGCGCGACCAGAAACACATCATGGCCCTCGAGGTTGGATGATGCCCGGCATCGCCGCGGTCCGGGGCGTATGTGCCTGTAGTGCCGCGCGATTTCGTGCAAGATTTGACACGCCCGCCCGTTGGGTCGCCGCCCCGCGGCTGGAAACAGCCGTTCCCGTGTGTTATCATCGACCCACCGGTTCGGGGGAGTAGTGGGACCACCAGCCCAGGATGGAAGGAATTCGTATGCTAAGCGTGCGTTGTGCACGGATCGCCTGCGGTGCCGTGATACTCGCGGCGGGGGCGGCGCTGGCCGACGATTGGCCGCAGTTTAGAGGTCCCAACCGCGACGCGATCTCCAAGGAAACCGGCCTGCTGCGCAAGTGGCCCGAAGGCGGTCCCAAGGTGCTGTGGTCGCTGGATGCGTGCGAGGGTTATGCGACGCCGGTAGCTCACGGCGGCCGGGTTTACTTCAACGATTACGATCGCGAGACGAGAGAGTGGCTGGTGCGGTGCGTGTCACTCGCGGACGGCAAGGAGCTTTGGCGATTTGCAGACAAGAAGCGCATCCGGTCCAACCACGGCATTACGCGTACGATGCCGGCGGTTGACGACAAATACGTTTTCTCGTTGGACCCGAAGTGCGAGTTTCACTGCCTCGATGCTCAAACCGGGCAAGAGCTGTGGAGCAAGAATTTCGTCAAGGAGTATAAAACGAAGATCCCCGCGTGGTACGCCGGCCAGTGTCCGTTGATCGAACCGGACCGCGTGATCGTCGCTCCCGGCGGTGACGTGTTGATTCTCGCCCTCGACAGAGCGACGGGCGAACCGATCTGGTCGACACCGAACCCCGGGGGTCTGGCGATGTCGCACGTGTCGGTCATGCCCGCGGTAATCGACGGCGTCAAACAGTACCTCTACAACACATTGAAGGGCCCGGTTGGAGTCGCGGCTGACGACGGCCGGTTGCTCTGGCACTTTCCGCAGAAGTTCAACATCGCGGTACCGGTGTCCCCCCTGCACGTCGGCGACGGGCGCGTCTTTTTGACGAGCTGTTACGAAGCCGAAACGGTTATGATCCAGGTCAAACGAGACGGCGATGCCTTCACCGCCGAGAAGCTCTTTGGCCTGTCGCACATGGACTGGAACTCGGAGACACACACGCCTATCGTATTTGAGGACCACATGTTCGCGGTGGGCAAGAAGCGGCGGGGTCTCTTTACCTGCCTCGACTTCGACGGCAATCGGGTCTGGACGAGCCGCGGAGAAGCGTACTTCGGACTGGGCAGCTACATCCTCGCGGACGGAATGTTTTACGTGCTGGAGGGTGACACGGGAGTGCTGCGATTGATCGAGGCGAATACAACCGAATACCGGGAGCTCGACCGGGCGCAGGTCCTCAGCGGGCATGACGTCTGGGCTCCGCTGGCGCTGTCGGACGGTAAGCTTCTTATAAGGGACTTCACCAAAGTAGTGTGTGTTGACGTACGAGGAGGCGAAGCGGACGCGACGCAAGACTAGATCACGGCGGGTCCGTGACAGAATCGGCAGGTGGTTCGCAGGCTGAAGGCCTGCTCTATAATAGCCGGGGGCAAGCGTAGCGCCGCCCCCGGATGGCGTGCCACCAAACCGCCCGACCCTGCAGGGGTCGTCTATTCTCCGCGGTGTGCGCGACGGGACGTTTATGCGACCCCTACAGGGTCGAATGGAGCGGATGTCGGGGTTACCGTGGGCGGCGCCTAAGCCTCGGCGGGACTTGCCCACGGCTACTGTAGGTCAGCCTTTCAGGCTGCATCAGCGTGCGGCGCTCAAGCCGCCGGAAGTGTTA
>CBDUZY010000261.1:0-4883 GCA_965371825.1 uncultured bacterium | reverse complement strand
TCAATGGCGACCATCGAGACGACGGAGTCGTCTCCGGACAGTGCCATGCCTCTCTCGCCGCGGGCGCTGCGACCCGTGGCCCGGACGTTCCCCTCGTCGAAGCGGATGGCCATTCCATCGCGCGTGCCGAGGACGATTTCGTTCTCGCCCGTCGTGCGCTCGACGTTTATGAGGGAGTCGTCGGCGTCGAGGGTAATGGCGATGATGCCGCTCGGGCGAGGTCGACTGTATGCCGCTATCGGGGTCTTCTTGACCGTGCCCTTGGCCGTGGCGAAGAAGACGAATGACTCCTCGAACTCCTTAACGGAAAGAACCGCTCGATGCGACTCGTTGGGTTGCATTCGGAGTAGGTTGGCGATGGATCGGCCGCGCGAGGTCCGGCTCATCACCGGGAGGTCGTACACGCGAGCCCAGTAGACCCGACCTCTATCCGTGAAGAACAGCAGGAAGTCGTGCGTGGAGACGACGAACAAGTGCTCCAGGAAGTCGCCGGCTTTGGCGGCGCTGCCCCGAACACCCCTTCCTCCGCGTCCCTGCTTGCGGTAGGACTCGATGTCGGTTCGCTTGATGTAGCCCTCCCGAGAAGTGGTCACCACGACCTGCTCGTCGGGGATGAGCTCCTCCATACGGAACTCACCAACGGCATGGACGATCTCCGTCCGCCGCTTGTCGGGATAGGCGCGCTTCATCTCATGGATATCTTCGCGAATGACGTCCAGCACGAGGTGCTCGTCCCGCAGGAGCGCTTCGTAACCTTCGATTTCCACTGCCAGTGCGGAATGATCCTTGGCGAGCTTTTCGATTTCCAAACCGGTGAGGCGCTGGAGCTGCATCGACAGGATCGCCCCGGCTTGAACGGTCGTCAGGTGGTGCTCGGTCCCTGCAAACCTCTTGACGAACGACTCCGCGAGCAAACGGCGCAGAGTGGCCTCCTCGGTAAGGCGCAGCGGACGGGCCATCAACCGCGACTTTGCCGTCGCGGGGTCGGGAGATTCCTTGATCAGCTCTATAATCGCGTCTATATCGCCGACCGCGAGGATGAGACCCTCGAGAATGTGGGCGCGCTGTTTGGCCCGTCGCAGCAGGAACGACGTCCGTCGGCGGATCACGTCCTTGCGGTGATCCACATAGAGCAAGAGCATCTGCTTTAGGGTCAGGGTCCGCGGTTGGCGATTCACCAGAGCGATGTTCATTATGTGGAAGTTGGTCTGAAGCGGCGTGTACTGGAACAACTGGTTGATGATGACGTCCTCGTTGGCGTCGCGCTTCAGATCGATCTCGATCCACACCTCGTGCTTGCGGTCGGAGGCGTCGTTGACCGCGGCTACATCTTTGATCATCCCCGACTTGACGCCGGCGGCGGTCTTCTCCGTCACCGAACTGCGGAGCACACCGTAGGGCAGCTCGGTGATTACGATCGTGCTCTTGCCGCCTCGTCGTTCCTCGACGTGACACTTGCCCCGCACGGTGATACCGCCCCGACCTGTGCTGAAGGCGTCGATGATTCCTCGGCGCCCGCAGATCTGTCCGCCGGTCGGGAAGTCGGGCCCGGGGATCACTTTCATCAAGTCCGCCAGGCTGATCTCGGGATCGTCGAGGCAGGCCAGCAACGCGTCGCACACTTCGCCGACGTTGTGCGGCGGGAGGTTGGTGGCCATGCCCACCGCGATGCCCGTCGCTCCGTTTACCAGAAGGTTCGGGAACTTCCCGGGCAGAACCGTGGGCTCCTCGCGGGAGTTGTCGTAGTTGGGTACGAAGTCGACGGTCTCGTACTCGAGGCCTTCGAGCAAGGCCGTCGCCGCCGAGGTCATCCGAGCCTCGGTGTACCGCATGGCTGCCGGCGGATCGCCGTCGATCGAGCCGAAGTTGCCCTGACCGTCTATCAGCGTCTGCCGCAGGTTCCAGTGCTGAGCCAGGCGCACCAGCGTCGGATAGATGACCGAGTCGCCGTGGGGGTGGTAGTTACCGCTCGTGTCACCGCTGATCTTGGAGCACTTTTTGGTCTGGGCCCGGGGTCCGAGGTTCAGGTCGTTCATCGCGACGAGAATCCGCCGCTGCGACGGCTTGAGCCCGTCGCGAACGTCGGGCAGGGCCCGGGACATGATCACGCTCATCGAGTAGGTGAGATACGAATCCTGCATCTCTTCGATCAGCGGATGATCTATGATTCTTTCCGGTGTGCTCGTTGGTGCTTCCGACATAATCTGCTTTCCGTTGAGCCGCGACCTCCGCTTCCACCAGCCACCCGTGCCTCGCTCGCACGTTGGGGACTCCCTGCTGTCAGTCGGCTCGCAAGCGCGGGAATGCTGCGGAGACTAGCCTGGAACAGGTATTGTACGGCCTGAGCAACCCGAGGCAATTGGACGGGCCCGGTGTTCGGGCTCAGTTTCCTAAAACCGCCTCATCCGTGTATGATGGCTCCGTGGTACACCGCCCGGCATCCCAACACGGCAGGTCCTCGATGTCGCGTCGAAGCAGGTCCCCGACTCCCGAAGCGGTCCTTGTCGAGCGGCAAGAGCAGATCGACCAGGTCTGCTCACAGGCTCGCAGCGAGGGTCGATTCGCCTTCGATACCGAGTTCGTGATGGAGGATCGCTACGAACCGGAAGTATGCCTGATACAGGTGGCCACGGAAGAGTCCGTCGCTCTGATCGACCCCTTCCGCAAGCTCGACATAGGCCCCGTTTGGGGCTTGATAACCGATGATAAGGTCGAGGCCGTCGTCCACGCGGGTCAGGAGGACCTGGCCCTGTGCGTCCAGCACACCGGGAAGCTGCCCCGCCGGGTCTTCGACGTACAGATCGCAGCCGGTTTAGCCGGCTATGAATACCCGCTCAGTCTTCAGAAGCTCGTCCAGTCGACGGTCCACGTGCGCCTGCACAAGGCGAAGACGCTGACCGACTGGCGACGGAGGCCGCTCGACGAGGCCGAGCTGCTCTACGCGGCTGAGGACGTGAGCTACCTGCTGGCGGTTCGACGGGTGCTCGATGCCCGGCTTGAGCGACGCGGGCGCACGTCCTGGGCCGAGGAAGAGTTCAAGTGCTTCGAGGAAGAGACGCTCTATCACCGCGTCGAGGAGGAGAAGCTCCAGCGGCTCAAGGGTACGAGGTCGATGAAGGGTCAGCAGCTCGCGGTTGTGCGATCGCTTCTCACCTGGCGTGACGGACTCGCCGAAGAGCTCAACCGCCCGGCCCGGGCGGTTCTCAAGGACCATCTACTCGTCGAGATCGCTCGACTCGGCCTGACTTCGCACGCGGACATTCGCGCCCTCCGCGGTTTGAATATGAGCGATCGGAACGTGCGAGCGCTGGGCCGGGAGGTGAAAGAGGCGATGGAGACACCGCCGGAGCAGTGGCCCGAGGCTCGCCCGCGCGACGCGGAGCCTCCGCGCGAGGACGTGCTCATCGCACTCGCCACGGCCGTGATCCGCAGCTACTGCCTGGACTTCGGTTTGTCTTACGGTCTGGTTACGACGAAGAAGATGATCCGCGATCTGATCCGCCACCGGACCATCGGTTTGCCCAGCAGTGCAGCCGACGTCGAGTTGCTCGCCGGGTGGCGCGGAGAGACGGTCGGGGCACTTCTCGACGACGTCTTCGCGGGCAGCAAGACGATCCGCGTCGAACCCGGCGACGGGGAGCTCGTCGTCCACGTGACGCCCACGCAAAAGGATGACGGGGAGTAAGCTAAGCACAGCCGCCGGCCGACCGCACGCGACCGCGATCCGCCGCGCTGCGTCACATCCCAGACTTACCTGACCGGTTCTGAGTAGCTCACTTTGACGGCCGATGCGGATCCGGGAGCGCCTGGTGGTTTTGGTGGTCTTGGAGGGTGCGGTTTGTAGGTTACTACCGATTCGATTCGGACGGTCGAGGCTCCATCGTATGTGGTGATGCTCGCCTCGGAGCTGTAGAAGTCTATTTCCCGGAGGATCGGCCCGAGTTTCATTGCGACTCCGATAGCCGACTGTGCGACCGACTTCATCTTGCGGTTGTCCTCGGTGTCCTCCGGCAATCCCGCGACGAACACATTCCCGCCCATGCCGATCAACCCGATGAGGGCTGCCATTTCCTGGCCGGACTTGGAGATGTCCTTGAAGGAGGCGGCCAGAACGGGGCCGTCGGGAACCAAACCCTCTTTCTTGAACCGCTCGTTCTCGAGGATCGAAGGGGCGTCGCCCGATTCGACCTCGAGACACTTGTTGATCGCCGCCGGCGAGGTGCCGAGCATCAACCAGTCACCGTGAACGCCGACGACGGGACGCATGAAAATCGCCACCGCCGGGAGCGTGATCTGCCGAAAACCGTCCGCCCCCACTGGCGCCGAAGAGACAATCAGCATCTGGCCTTGTCCTCGGACCTTCTCGGCGGCAAAGTCGATCGCGGCGTTGACCTTCTCGGTGGCGAGTTCGGCGTCTTTTACCCGAAACATCCAGACGCCGTCACCTCCACCTAGGGGCGTTGCCACGGCTGCGGGCAGAGAGATGCTGATCATCTCACCGCTCCACCAGTCGAAGAAGTCCTTCTGCAGATCGAGGTCGATCGACGCGAGCAGGGCATTCAGCTCCGCGATCTTCTCGGGTCCGCCGGGTACGCCGCTGACGATTTCGGTCAACAGCATGTAAGCCCGTTCGATATCGAGGCCGGCGCTCAATCCAAAGGCGGTCGCCTCGGCAGGGACGAAACGGTCGAATCGTTCGAAGTGTTGCCTCTTGAAAAACATCTTCGCAACCGGGTTGTCCTGCCGGCCCGGTTGGAGGCGCGTGACAGCGTGGGAGAGCTGTCGCCGACCTTCAGTCTCGACGGATGTGACGCCGTAGTCGATGAAGTCAGCGAGATGAATCAGCTTCTTGACGACTTCGACGGCGATATCGTCGGAGTTGG
>CBDUZY010000260.1:0-4892 GCA_965371825.1 uncultured bacterium | reverse complement strand
TCCGCCCGGACACTGGGCGTTGTCGAGGCATGATTGCCCCTGGTTGGGACCGTCCGTGCAGGTCTGGAGGTTGGGCCAACCGAGCCGGCCCGGCACGATCGCTCCACTCGGCAACCTCGTGTTGATCCAGAAGACCGGCGACAGAGACGGCAATTCGAGTGGCCGGCGCTGAAGTCCCTCGATGTCCGTATATCCGCCAAAGACGACGACGTCATCAGCCGTTCCCAGGAATCCGTCCAGACCCAGGTCGGCGACGTAGGGTTCGATTGGACTGAAGGCGTTGTGCACACCGGGCAGCTCGGCGAAGGGGGCGCTCGTGAGGGCGGCTGTCGGGTCGCTGAACGGCGTACCCGCACCACCCAGCAAGCCGTTGCGTAACACGGAACCGAGCGTGTCGGCCACGGCCTCGATGCCTTCCTCGCCTTGGTGGCGACGGGTCTCAGCCGCGATCATGTCCGCCTCGAAGTTCATCGTCGCCAGGAAGGTGACACCGAGTACGAACAGTATTCCGAGCAGCGTCATCACCAGAACGAGGACCGTTCCTCGCCGTCGGGCGCGGTGACCGTCGAGGTTGCGGTTGGTGGGAGTGTTCCCCACCTCAGCGGAGTTGATGAATGTCGAGCGTTTGAACATCCCCGCCAAACCCCTTACCCGCCGATCGGGATGACCATCACGTGCCGGAGCGGCCGTTCCAACCGCCGCTCCTCGTCGAAGATATCAACCGTGATCCGAAGCGCCCCGGGAAACACGGCGTCCGGAACGCGCGTGTACATCCCACTGTCGTCCCTTGGGCCCAGCCGGGCTGCCGTGAACACGACCAGATTCGGCCGCACCCTACCTGCGGCGAGCTGTTCCCACGCAGAATCCGGATTGGCGTTCGTAAAACCGGGGCCGCGGAAGCGATCTGTAAGCGAGTACTCGATAGGGAATCCATTATCGAAGTCTATCGATCCGTCGAACGATTTGTCCATGAGCAGTAAGTCGAGATCCGCTTTAACGTCCGCGTCCGTTTCGCGTTCGTAGGCCTCGGCGAGCGATCGCAACGGATCCGGAGGATTACCCGCGTCACCCGGGTCGAACCAGAGGATTTCCTTCACGCCGTCGAGCCGACCGGCGACGAACTCACTCTTCGGGTTGAGCGACCATTCGACCTTGAACGATGCACAGTGCGGCAGTGAGTAGTGCCCCAAGCGGTCGGCATAAAGCGGCGGCGGTGTCGGATCGAGCTCGCTTCGCACGTAGGGGGGATCGAACGGTTGAGACAGAATCGCCAGAGACAGAACTTGAGGGAGATGCCACGTGGCGTTTCCAAACGCTGCATAATCCGGGAACAGAACCTGATCCTCGAACGGGAAGTTTCCAACCGTATCAATGCCCCCCCGAAGAACGCTCGGAAGACCAAGCGTTCCCACCATCTGCGAGAAGTCGATCCCGATGTCAGCCGCGGCTGCGGGCGTCGGTAGCAAGAGTGTGTCCCGCCGGGCGAGGTGCCACCACTCCGCCTGAATGCTCGCCGGTGCATCTGGAGATGGGTACTCGGTCCCGCCCACAGCAACTTCCGGGAAGTAGGGGTCATTGCCCGTTGTCGACTCGAAGACGTACTGACCGGCGATGGTTGCGTCGGGGACGTACTCGCCCATTTCGGCGTGGCCATAGACGACCTGATGAAGGTTCGACGAGACCCGCGGGTCGATGTAGCTCGCCCCCTTACTGGTCGTGTAGAACATGAGGATGTCGGCCCGGGGACTCAGTAGGTTACCGTTCTCGTCCTCGCGGTCCGGATCGGCCGGGTGGGGGTACCAGTCGTCTGAAGGTCGGGCGTCATTGTCGTCATCTGCCTCACGATCGTCTTGGGTCCAGTGAGCGTTGACCGGATTGCCCTGAATCAGCAGGACTGAGTTACCGGGCTGAACGTGGCGAAGGTCCTCGCGAAGCCTCTCCTCGAACGCCCGGAGCCTCTGGCTTAGTCTGGTAAGGGCCGTCGCCTGCCCCGTGGACTGTACCGTGAAATTGAAGACCTGCCCGGCGAGCGACATCATGAGCACCAGGAGTGCCATCGACACGACGAGCTCAGCCAGGGAGAATGCCCGCCGGCCCGACCGAAGCGAGCAAGAAACACGTAATCTATTGTCCGTCAATACTTTACGCATCGTAGTTCCAAGCGAGAACATGCGTACTGCCCGCACCAACCGGGCGACAACCGCTGTCATTATTGCGAAGGACAGGTGTCGGTCCAGAGGGGGCCTCGGGCGGACGATGTGGCCACCGGCTCCCAGTGGCGTAGGGCGGGTTCTACCCGCCGTTGATTGATCGTAATGGATGCGGCGGGTGGAACCCGCCGTACGAGTCTGTTGACCGACTGGAAAGTCGGTCCCACATAGCTCTTACCAGGGCGCCTCCTCGAACAGCTCGAGGTAGGTCTCGTATCTCTCGGCGTGGATTTTGCCGGACTCGACGGCGGATTTTACGGCGCATTCAATCTCGTGCGTGTGGCTACAATCCGGGAACTTGCAGCCGGAGAGGTGGTCCACGAACTCGGTGAAGTAGACTTCGAGCTCGTGACGCTTGATGATCGAAACGTCGCACGACCGGATTCCCGGCGTGTCGACCACGAACCCGCCGACATCCAAACGGAGCAGGCGAGCGGTCGTCGTCGTGTGGCGTCCCTTACCGGTCTGCTCGACGATGTCGCCGACTCGCAGTTTCAAACCCGGCTGGATCGCGTTTAGCAGGGAACTCTTGCCCACGCCGCTTTGACCGGCCACACCCGTCGCCTTGTCGCGAAGCACCTCGCGAAGTTCGTCAATGCCCTGGTCCGTAACCGCGCTCGTTCTCAGTGTCGTGTATCCGAGCTTGATGTAACGATTCAGCATGGACTTGGTGACACCGTCCGCATCCAGGTCGATCTTGTTCATGCAGATTACAGGCGTGACCTCGCCGGCGAGAGCCGCGACGATGTACCTGTCGATCAGATGAACCCTGGGGCGCGGCTCGGCGGCTGAACTCACTATGACCACCTGGTCGACGTTGGCGACGATCGTCTGAATCCGCCGGCCCGAAAGCCGTTGGAGCTTTCCGCGTCGCGCCTCGACCGACTCGATCACGCCCTCGCGCACGACACCCTCGGCGTCCGCCTCGATGGCGAAATGGACCCGATCGCCCACGGTAACCGGGTGTCGCTCCTTTATGAGCCGTGTCCGCAGCACGCGCCGCACGGTGCAGGGCCAGACGTTCTCCCCGTCGTCGACCTCCGCATACAAACCGCGCATCGCCACGACGATGCCCAGTTGGAGCCCCTCCGCCAAAGAGTCGTCGTCACGGGCTATCACCGTGCGGCGGCGGGATAGCGCACCCCGGGCAGCGATCTGTTCGCTACGGACGGAGTCGATCTCGTGACCCTCAGCCTGGCGAGCTTTCTCCGTCCAGCCCTTGAGGCGCGGGGCGGGGGCCCGGTTTCGTCGGAAGTGAACCCGAACCTTCTTGCCTGCTTTGGAGTCCTTCTTGCCCGGTGGGGTGGCCATAGTTATGCATTGTTCGAAATGGACGGGCTGCGTGTCAAGCTCCGCGGATCTCGCAAGACGTGCGTCCGGCGATACGCCGTTGTCGGAATGGGCGTTTCACCGTGTTTCGGGGCTATGTGCAATGCTTCCGCCCGATTCGATTGAAATGTGGGATTCTGCCGAAAAAAGCTGGGAGCTTCCGTTCGGGGCGGTTTTGCGGTAGACGAGCGCCCGATCAATCCGGCATGAGCCGGCATATCGGACACGCCATTCAATCCTGGTATCATCCCTCCGTGGTCAGGCCGAGCTCGTCACAAGCCTCTGGGAAGTTGAACCGCATGAACTTCGCCGCGTCGATGAGACCCTCGGTATCCGGCGGTTCTTCATGGAAGCAGCGAATCCTGATCGTCTCACCGGGTATAATGATGGGGAACTTCAGGCCCGAGTATCCAATGGACGACGAGCGATTGCGTCCCGTTTCCTTGAAAACGACAAAGAACCCGAAGCCATGCTCGAGCGTGAGCTCCGACGCCCGTCGAAGAATGTACTTGTCGACGGTCTCCTCGCGAGTTGCGGAGTTCGCCCGAAATGTTACCGAGAACGTGTCGTCGGTGATGCGGAACTCGCTGTAGCCCGCACCGTGCTTCTCGCTCCGATACGGCGTCGCACACGCTCCCACGAGAAGAGCGCCCGTCAAAGCGAACGCAATCAGCGGTGAAGCTTGCAGAATGTTGCGGTTCTCTCGGCGCATCACAGCCTCCGGACAACACCGGAAGTATACCTGCGCGCCGAGCGGATCTCAAGGGGGGCGGCCAGCCTGACAACCACGCCTCGGGATAATGCCCCTGGGAGGCTGCCCCGCCGGTCGGGAGGGTTCCGGTGGGGCTTTGTCCCTACGGAGAAGGTAGCCATCGGGCCGGACATGGTCCGAAGGCCGCCGAGAATACCTTGCAAATCAAGGTGAAGTCCGCGTAAGATAAAGAGAGCACCAGCGGCGAAGGGGGATGTCGTCGGGTTAAGCCCATCCCGCTACGGGGGCGTCAAGTGCAGGAGATGGCCATGTCGATGCGCACGGTTGCGACTCGGTGGTCGCTTGTGGTTCCATGCGCGGTTCTCGTTGCAAGCGCATTCGGGGCCGCCGCCCGGGAGGATGCGAACGCTCGCGCCGTTGTGCCGAAGGTCGCTCCAGCCGAGGCGCCGCGCGTTCCGGACATCCAGACGTTCAAACTGCCAACCGGGACGGTGTTCAAGAGGCACGTCGTCGGCGAGCGCGGAAGCGATGGCTCGGTCGCGGGCGACGAGCGGGTTATCTACAGCAACACCAAGGGCATGTACTCCGCGAGGATCAACCCGGGGTTCCTCGTCTCCGACGACATCACGACGACAGCCGGC
>CBDUZY010000259.1:0-4897 GCA_965371825.1 uncultured bacterium | reverse complement strand
GCGAGGCTATCTGATCCGCCAGCGGATGTCCCACATACGTCGCCTCGACGCCTTGATTGCGGAAGTACTCCTCCTCGAACGGCAGAATCACGGCCGCCCGATCCACGCGATTGCGGAGTTTGTGAATGCGGCTGGCGCCCCAAGCCCACATCTGTGGAGCGACGTAGTACAACACCGAGATACCGGCCGCCTGGGCTCGTCCGGCGAGCGGCAAGTGTAGCATCGGGCTGTCGATGACCACGGCTGCGTCGAAAGGATACCGCCTGAGGTGCCGATCGCAGGTCCCAAGCATCGCCGCGCCTCGGCAGACGTTACGAACCACACCGAGGAGCATCGCCGAGTGGGAGGTCATGTCGAAGATCCGGTCGCATCCGGCGGCCACCATTCTCGGCCCGGCAACGCCCACAAAGCGGGACTCCGGACTGAGGCGTCGGACGGCTCGAATCAGCGCCGCCCCGTGGAGGTCGGCGCTGGGTTCGGCCGCACTGATGAAGATCAGCGGTGGACGATCGTCTGCGGCAGTGTCCGGTGTCACTTGAGGGCTCCGCGAGGCCGCCGCTGGGCACAACGGCCCGCAGTTGCCGGCCCCAGATGCCTCGAACGGCCTTCCAACGCTACGGCAGCGTGCAACAGCGGTCAATCACGCCTTATGTCCCAGGCATCCAGGCAGGTCTCGGCTCCACGCCAATCCCCCTTGTCCTGCCCCGCCCAACACGGCCTGACGCGTTGAAACCGCCGGGAACAAAGCTGGAAGTGGGCGCTCCACCACGGTGCCTCGACGAGACTGGAGATTATCGCCACAGCCGCACTTGATCGTCCTTGTGGATCTGTTACATTTATGGATTCCGATCGTCGGTTTTTGTTGATTCCGTTGGATCTGGCTTTTTGGAGGTTGTTTTTTGGCTTCGGAGTTGGTTCGTCAATTGGTGGATTCTGGGATTCACTTTGGCCACCGCGTGAGCCGCTGGAATCCGAAGATGTTACCCTACATCTTCGGAAAGCGCAACACCATTCACATCATCGACATTCGCGAGACCGTGAGAGGGTTGCTCAGAGCGAAGAAGTACATCGCGCAAATCGTGGCCAAGGGTGAGGATGTCTTGTTTGTTGGGACTAAGCGGCAGGCTCGAATGCAGGTGCAGCAACAGGCCACCCGCGTGGGAATGCCGTATGTTACGGAGCGCTGGCTTGGGGGTACGCTCACGAACTTCCGCACGATCCGGTCGCGGCTCGCCCGCCTCGAGGAACTGGAGAAGGCGGAGGAAGATGGGACCGCACTCGAGTACAGCAAGAAGATGATCGCCTCGCGGGCCCGGGAGGCCCGCAAGATCAAGCGTAACCTGCAGGGCATCCGCGAGATGCAAAAACTGCCCGGCGCTCTGGTCATCATTGATGTTCATCGGGAGCGCAATGCGGTACGCGAGGCGAAGAAACTCGGCATCCCGACGATCTGCCTGATCGATACGGATTCCGATCCCGACTACGCGGACATTCCCATTCCGGGCAACGACGACGCCATCCGCGCTATTCAGACTATTCTGGAGCATCTGGCTGACGCGGTCGAAGTCGGAAAGAGGGGGAGGATGCTCCCGGACACCACCGAAGCCGCCCCGCCGGGGCAAAGGCGCTCGCAACGACCGACCGTGGCGCGTGCGGAGGGAGATCCGCCGGAGGCCACACCTGCAGAGCAAGGGAAGCCGGCTGCCGCGGCTGACTCGCCCACGACCGCGGCGGAGGCGACCGACGGCGCGGGTTCCGGTTTGCCCACCACGACGGCGGCGAAGCAGGAGCAGCCTTCGTAGCTCGTCACCCGCCGCCGCAAAAGGCCGGTCGGGTGAGGCGTGGGTCGGACGTTTTTCTTACGCGATGATCAGACGGGAACGCTCACGGCGCGCGGAGCTGTGCGCCGCCCCGACGTAGAGTACATCCGGCGTGTCCCGCCACGCCGGAACCCGGAAGGTATCCAAATATGGCCACAGTCACTGCCCAAATGGTGAAGAAGCTACGTGAGAAGACCGACCTGCCCATGATGGAGTGCAAGCAGGCGCTGACCGAATGCGACGGCGAGACCGAGGCCGCCATGGCGTGGCTTCGCAAGAAGCACAAGGGCAAGCTCGCGGAGCGTGCCGGACGAACCACCGGTGAGGGACGCATCGCGATCTTCGTGGACGCTACAACAGGAGCGGGCGGGATCATCGAGCTGCAGTGCGAGACCGCCCCGGTCGCCAAGAACGAGATGTTTGTGGACCTCGCCAACGCCTTCGCCCAGAAGGTCGCCAGCGGGGAGCAGGCAACTCCCGACCCCGAGACGATCCGCAACGATCCCGACCTGGACGCGAAGTTCACCGATGTGTACGGCCGTTTACGCGAGACCATGAACCTTACCCAGTGCCGCCGAGTGACCGGGTCGTATCTTGCGTCGTATGTCCACCATGACGGCAAGAGCGGGGTGCTGATGGCTCTGGACCAGACGCCGGAGTCCGACAAGAACATCGGCGCGGACCTGTGCATGCACACCCTGTTCTCCATGCCGCTCGCGATCGATCGCAACGGCGTGCCGGCCGACCAGGTCGAGAAGGTCCGGAATGAGGCTCGTGAGATGGCAACCGCCGAGAACAAGCCCGAGCAGATCGTCGAGAAGATCGCCGAGGGTAAGGTAAACGCGTTCTTTGCCGAGCGGGTCCTGATGGATCAGCTTCACGTCAAGACCGACGACTACGGAAAGACGAAAGTGGGAAAGGTCCTCGAGCAGGCCGGAGTGACCGCGGTGACCGACATGGTGATCATGAAGGTCGGAGGATAGCCGCAAGGTCGGGGAATAGCCGCGAACGTGAGCACCGAGCTCACAACTCTCTGTTCTTGGAGCGCAGTTGCGGTAAGATATCAGTGACCCCCGGGAGCTGGTAGGCTCGGATACGTCGGTCGCATCCGGCGAGCGCGGTGACCCGGCGAGGCGGACAACTCCCACGGATGGTTCGGTTCCATGGCTGATGCGAAATACGGGCGCTTGCTTCTCAAGGTCAGTGGGGAAGGACTCTGCGCACCAGGCGGAAGCGGCATCGACGGCGGAGAGTTGCGCAAGCTGGCTGAGGAGATCAAGCTCGTCGTCGATCTCGGCGTGCAGATCGGTGTCGTGGTCGGCGGCGGCAACATCGTCCGCGGCAGTGCGATCGCTCGGCACACTCCCATCGAGGAGACCACCGGGCACTACATGGGAATGCTCGCCACGATCATCAATGCCCTTTCCGTTCAGGACACTCTCGAGTCGCTCGGCGTACCGACTCGCGTGCAGAGTGCCCTGCCGGTTCAAAATGTTTGCGAGAACTTCATTCGGCGCCGGGCGATGCGCCACATGGAGAAGGGGCGGGTGGTAATCTTCGCCGGGGGCACCGGGAACCCCTTCGTGACCACGGATACCGGAGCGGCGCTGCGGGCGGCAGAGGTGCGGGCGGAGGTGCTCTTGAAGGCGACTAAGGTCGATGGCGTGTACACGGCCGACCCCGCCACGGACCCAAGCGCCGTACGTATCGAGCGGCTCACGTACAACGAGGTGATCGACAAGCGTCTGGCGGTCATGGACCTCAGCGCGGTAGACCTCTGCCAGCGCAGCGGTGTACCCATTATAGTGCTCGACATGAAGAGACCGGGTAACATGCGAGACGTGGCGCAGGGACGCGGCCGGGGAACGCTGATCGACGCGGGCCCGTAGCGACCGCGAGTCACCTGACCATCGGAGGTACTAAGATCATGTCAAGGGCTGCAATCGAGAAGGAATGTTCCGCCAAGATGGTCAAGGCGGTCGAGTTCTTCAAGCAGGAACTGCGCGGCATTCGCACGGGGCGAGCCCATCCCGGCCTGGTCGAGCATCTCAAGATAGAGGTCGCCTCTTACGGAAGTACGATGGAACTGCGTGAGTTGGCTACGATCAGCGTGCCCGAGCCGACCACCCTTCTGGTAAAACCGTTCGACCCATCCACGTTGAAGGACATCGAGAAAGGCCTGCAGACTTCCGCACTCGGTGTCACTCCGATGAGCGACGGCAAGGCCGTCCGCCTGCCGATTCCGCCGCTTTCCGGCGAACGTCGGCAGCAACTGCTCCAGCAGGTCAAGAAGATGGCCGAGATGCAGAAGGTCGCTATCCGCAACGCTCGCCGTGACGGGAACAAGGCCATCGATGCCGGCGAGAAAGCCAAGGAGTTCAGCGAGGACGAGGCCAAGGATCTGAAGGACCACATTCAGAAGATCACCAAGAAGCACGAAGACGAGATCGAAGCCGCCATCGCCGCAAAGAGCAAAGAGATCGAGACGGACTGAGTTCGCCGTGGTCACCTGACGCGAACCGCGGTGTGTAGCTCCGGCGGGTCCCGGCGCGCCGGGACCAACCGCAACCCGGGCAACGGATCTGCCAAGTGAGTTCACCGAGCGACGTTAGCATCTCCCCCGCCTTGTTTCCGCGAACACGTTATCAGGGAAGCAAGCGCAAGCTGGCCCGGGCGATCGTCGATCAGCTTACAGAGTTAGATTACAGGACCGTGCTCGACGCGTTCGGGGGAACGGGTGCCGTCTCGTATGAACTCAAACGGCGCGGCAAACAGGTCACCTTCAACGACATTCTGGTGTTCAACCACCAGATCGGAATCGCGCTTATCGAGAACGACTCCGTCCCGCTCGAGAGCGAAGAGATTGAGGCTATAGGCGTCCGGGACAGTGGTGTCGAGTACGGCGACTTCATTGAGCGAAACTTCGAAGGAATCTACTTCACGCGCGAGGAGAACCGATGGCTCGATACAGCCGTTGCGAACATCCATGCGATCGAGTGCAAGTGCAAGCGTGCCATGGCATGGTTTGCGTTGTGCCAGTCAGCGATGGCGAAGCGGCCTTACAACCTGTTCCACCG
>CBDUZY010000258.1:0-4901 GCA_965371825.1 uncultured bacterium | reverse complement strand
AGCGGATAGAATCTGCGAGTCCCAAGGGGAGTTGGGGCAATGGTGGTGGCTTTATGACGCCAAGCTGGGGGATGTTGTCGAAGGCTACCCCGTGTTCTCGGTTCATCAGGACGGGATGGCGCCGATGGCACTGGGCGAAGCTTCGCTTGCACTTGGCCGATGCTACGACGCATCGATAAGCCGGGGTATGCGATGGCTATTCGGAGCAAACGAGTGCGGCGAGAACACTGTCTTGAGGGAAGAAGGGATCATTCTGCGTGACATTCACAGGCGAGGTGTTGGACGGGTGCGCCGGGCCATCAAGGGAGCGCTGTGGTGCTGTGGCCGGCGATCCGCACCTACTGATACCGATTCTCCCGACGGCTTTGAGATCAATAGAGAATGCAGGCCGTACCATCTGGGCTGGGTGCTTTACGCTGCGGGCCTGGCGGCGGAGATGAGTGGCCGGCCGTGACTCTTGCCGAGAAGTTGCCTTCCATCGCGCGTGGTTCGAGACGGGCCGAGGGAACAGCGCCGTGCTCATAAACGGTTCTCGCACGAGGTCTCGTCTGGCTACGTTCACCTCGACGCCGGGGAAGAGCGGAGTGTCTGATTGCGAAGGGTAAGATCTTTGGACCCTATCCTCGAGGAGCGTCGCACTAGGGGGCACGTAGCTGCGTGGCGGCGGCTTTATGAGGCTACCGCGGGGAGTTCCGACTGGGAAGTAGTACACCGGTGGGGTTACGGCGAGGCAGTAACGGCCGCCGTCGCTGCGGATGTCCGCGGCAAGCTCATGCTGGAACCCGGGAACCGCGTGCTCGAAGTGGGGTGCGCCTCCGGTGTCTTCCTGTCAAGAGTACTGAATGACGGCTGGCACGGTGTCGGGTTGGATCCATTCGAGGCACTGGTGCGCCGGGCCGGAGATCTCGGGGTGTGCGACGCGCGCCTTCGCCTTGGCGTTGCGGAGGCCGCGTGGCTGCCGATCGCCCCGAGTTCGTTCGATAGGGTGTTCTGCTACAGCATTATGCAGTGTTTTCCAGACCGCAAGTACGCTTGTCGTGCCCTCGCGGAGATGGTGCGTGTGTGCACACCCGGTGGGGTCATTCTGGTCGGCGACGTGTTCGGCAGAATGGAGAAGCAAAGGAAGTGGCTCCTCCACCATGGTATAGGCGAACCTGTAGCGGACACGCTCCTGTGGCCTCTGGTCCCGGTTTGGCACATCAAACAAGCGATGCATCTGTCCGGTAAGGAGCCACGGCGAAGGACTTACGGGCGTGAGTTCTTTCGACGAGCACTTGCGGGCCACGCGAGTACGCTAGAGTTCCTGCAGCAGGATATTCCTGCACGGCGCGTGTCTAGGTCAAGGTACGACGTGAGGATCCGCAAGTCGGGCACAGTCTAGAACCTGGGCGTCCGCAAGGAGTATCGGCGTGTCGTTGGAGTTGCGTTTGCCCCAGTAGGGCAAATGAGGCTTTCCGTTTCTTGTTCGCAGACCGTTCAGTCAAATAGAGCGATAAGCCCCGGTCGGCGGGTGAGCGGTCCACATGTCGGGTTCACCGCCTGATGGACAACATCCGTGCCCTCTCCACCTGAAGATTCGACGACTGACGGCGGCGACCGCGCTGTAGACCCAAGTAGTGAGTCCACTGCCAAAGACCGGCAGCCCGCAGAGGTGGCGCCGCAGAATATGGACACTGAAGTCGCGACACACCTCCCGCGTTCCGGTTTGGGGGCGGTAAGCGGAGCTACCGTTGTTCTTACCGGGAGAATAGCGGGTCTCGCCATTAGCTTCGGATCACTGGCCGTGCTCGCACGGCTTCTTACGCCGGCGGACTATGGTCTACTTGCGATGATTCTCAGCGTCACAGCCTTTCTCGCGGTATTCTCCGACCTGGGCCTGACACTGGTTACGGTCCAGCGCCGTACAATATCTCAGGAGCAGTTATCCACCCTGTTTTGGGTCAATGCTGCATTCGGCCTCTTCCTCGCGCTAATCGCGGTCGCCCTCGCCCCGGCGTTGGTCTGGTTCTTCAAGGACGACCGCCTTCTGTTCGCGACCATAGCGTTGGCGTGCGTTTTTCCCATAGCGTCGTTAGGTGTTCAGCATCAGGCTCTTCTGACCCGTCGCATGATGCTTCACCGACTGGCGCTGGTGCGAGTCGTGGGACAGGCCGTCGGCGCCCTGACCGCTGTTGCGGCCGCGTTCGGCGGCTTGGGGTATTGGGCGCTCGTATTCCACCAGATAGCGGCTACGATGGGCGAGACGCTTGCATCGTGGGCGTTGACGCGTTGGAGCCCGGGTCGTCCACGTCTATGCGACGACCTACGATCGTTGCTGAGATTCGGCGGGCAACTGACGGCGCACGGCATGTTGGGTTACTTCGCCAACAGGCTTGACAAAGTCCTGCTGGGTCGCTTCGCCGGCGCTTCGTCTCTCGGGCTCTACTCTGTCGCGTTTAATCTCATGACCAAGCCGATCGCGCTCGCCGGAGGGAGTGTGGCGGACGCCGCGATACCGGCTCTCAGCCGTTGCGCCCATGATCCGGAGGTCATGAGAACGACGTATCGGCGACTACTGGAATTAACTTGTTTGTGGGGTTTACCCGCCTGCACGGCCGGTGTGATATGGGCGGAAGACGTGGTGCTCACGCTCTTGGGGCCCAAGTGGATCGAGGCGGTTCCCATTGTGAGCGTGCTCTGCATTGCGGCGATCCCTCGCCTGATCTTGCTTTCAACGAAGTGGGTCTACATAGCGGCGGGAAGAGCTGGCCAGATGTTGCGCTGGCAGATGGCGTGGGTGCCGTTCGTTGTCCTGACATTCGTCGTTGGACTGCCGTTCGGACCGTTGGGTGTTGCATGGGCACTTGCCCTGGCGAGTTGGATCGCCTTGGTGCCGGGGCTTGTCTACTGCTTCCGTGGTACGGCGTTCGGACTACGGGATGTCTGGAGACCTGCGCTGGCTCCTGCGATCTGTTCGTTTGTCGCGTGCTTCGCGGGCGTCTACGGCCCGGCTGCCGTGTTTCCCGACGCCGCACCCGGCGCGGCGCGACTTGCCGGACGACTGGGCGTCGGTGTCATTGTCTATGCCGGTACCGCGTGGTTCTTCGTCCCCATTGCAAATGAAGGCACACGTAGAGTTCTGACCCGGTTGAGAAAACTCGTCGCCCAACCACGTCGCACGGCGTGACCGACAACAGGTTGCGGAAGATCGTGCCGGGGCCGTGTTCGAGAAGCGGGGCGGATTGCATGGAGTTGTTGCCGCTGTGAGTCTATACGTGAGGGCAGGAAAAGCGCTGCGTATGCGCACCAGGATCTATTGGCTATCCCACTGGGCCAGGGCGCCGTACATTTCAGAAACACCGGCGATCATCGTGGGTGGATCGGTTCGATCGGGTACTACGTTGATGCGCACGATGCTGGACAGCCATCCGCAGATCGCCGCAGGCCCCGAGTCCTGGTTGTTCGTGTATCAGGCCAACCATGAACTCCTGGCACAGGAGTACAGCTTTGGGCTCGAGGAACTCGAGGCGATGCGTGGCCGAAGTGCCGGCCTGTCGCAGTTCATCGACCTGTTCTTCGGTACTTACGCTCGACGGATGGGCAAAGCACGGTGGGCGGAGAAGAGCCCCGCGAACGTGACTCGCCTGAAGTACATTTGGACGCACTTTCCGCGAGCGAAGTTCATTCATATGATTCGTGACGGCCGCGATGTCGTCTGCTCGATTCAATCACAACATAAGCGCCTGCGCACCGAAGGAGTCCCAGCGGCGAGTCGAACGCTCTCCAACCGGTTAAAGATGTGGAAGTCTCACGTGCGGACGGGTATGCGATGGCGCAGCGACGAGCGGTACTTCGAGGTGAGATACGAAGACCTGATAGAAGCTCCTCGCGAGACAATGGGGGCTGTACTGGAGTTTCTCGGCGAGCCATGGTCTGACGACGTCATGCGGGCTCACTCGATCCAGGGCAACCATCCCCATATCCGCAAAGAACTGGGAACACCAGAGGTGCGACAACCGATCTTCGGCACGTCCGTCGGCCGGTGGCGGAAGGACCTCGCCGAAAAGGACGCTCGATACTGCTGGCGCAAGGAGGGGGCGCTTCTCACAGCCCTGGGATACAGGGACGATTGACTGGGGATCGCGCGGGTGACGGCTATGGGTGATGCGCGCTGCTTACACGAAACCGCCGGTACAGGCGACACGTGCCTCGCCGAGCGTGCAGAGATCGACATGAAGCGGGCAGTTCCACTCTGGGCACGCTTGGCGAGACGAGAAGTCTGACAGGATGGAATGGATAACTGTCTCGATTGCACTCGCGGGAATCGCGGTCGCATTGACGATGCGACCTGTTTGGGGGCTCGTTGCGTACTTGGCGGTCTTGCTGCTATACCCGGACTATCTTCGTGTGAGCATAGGCACGATCGACATCAGCGCCAGCCGCCTCGTCGTGTGCGTGCTGCTCATGCGTTGCGTATTCACCTCGAGTATTGTCGCTTCGTTCCGCTGGACACTCCTCGACAGCCTCGTTGCAGTCAGCATGGTAGTCTACGCCGTGACCCTGGCATTCACCACTCCATTCGAGGCGTGGATCGAAAATCGTGCCGGGTTCATCATCGACACGTTCTTCGCCTATCTGGCAATCCGCTTCGTAGTAGTCGATCGCCCGACGTTTGTTGTGTTGGCGAAGTCACTCGCGGTGGTCACACTCATACTGGCTGTCCATGCCGTCGTGGAGTCGCTGACCGGGAAAGGAGTCTATTCCGGATTGGGCCAGTACTGTCCGTGGGCTCCACTCAAGGGAGTAAACTACAGGACGCGGTTTGGGCTGAACCGGGCGATGGGATCGTTTGGCGATCCCATCATGTTCGGTTTATATTTTGCCATGGTGGTGCCGATTCTCTGGATGCTCCGCCATGAGCG
>CBDUZY010000257.1:0-4926 GCA_965371825.1 uncultured bacterium | reverse complement strand
ACACACTGCTCGAGAAGCAGTGGCACACGTGCCGGCGAGGACGCCGGCCGCTACGGAGTCCGTGACCGACTGGAAAGTCGGTCCCACAGCCGAGGCGGGCGAGCCGCCAGGCGCACCCTGGACGGTTCCCGAAACACACTGCTCGAGAAGCGGTGGCACACTTGCGCCATCCACGAGGGGTGGCGCTACACGGCGCTTCGCCACGCGCGAGGGGTGGCGCTACAGAGTTACTTATTCCCAGTGCAGAGTCACGGATCCCGAATCCAGAGGTCTGTTGGCCGATCCAGCTGGGTCAGGTCGCCTGATATCGTTCGATCGGGTGAACGCTCACCCGTTAGCGTGGCGAAGTCATCGAACAGGTAAATGGCGTTGGCATTCGAGTCCAACAGATATCCCACACCGGCCGCGTCGATCGCAATCGCCGAAAGGACACTTGTTCCCGAAACGGTGAGAGTGCCTGTCGGTGTGGTGTCTCCGTCAAGCGTCGAGGCGTTTGCGAACATGAACACAACGCCGGTCGAGTTGACCACGTACAGCGTATCGGAATCATCGACAAGGACATCTATCGGATCAGTGATCGAATCGTTGCTGATGATCCGCTCGGGGGTTACGTCTCCATCCTTCTCAGCCGCATTCTCAAAGACAAGGATGTTGCTGGCCCCGGTGTTCGCCACATAGAGAGCACCATCGCCGTCCAGTGCGATCCCGGCTGCCAGACTCAACTCGGTGCTCGACATGACCCGAAGGGGCGGAAGGTCGCCGTCAAAAATGACGTCCGAAGGTCCGGGGAACACCAGGATGTCGTTACTACCACCCGTGTTCGAAACGTAGAGAACCGGGGCATCGGGATCGTACGCCATGCTGGTCGGCTGATCGAGAAGCGTGGCACCACCCTGTACGACACGGCGTGGAGCCTGATCTTCGTCGGAAGTCGAGGATGCCAGGTAGAGATTCAGAGAGTTCGTGTTGCGGTTGGCCACGATCAGCCAGTCGTCACGGTTCATCACCATGTCGATCGGCCCGTCCAACAGGGCCTCCGGATCGGACAGGGCGGCAGCGGGCTCAACGTCGCCGTCCTTCGTAGCGAGGTCCTCGAACTGAACGATGCTGTCGCCGGCAAAGTTGACGACCAGGACAAGCAAAGGCTCTCGCACGACCGTGACGGTCACGGCATCGCTGTCCGTGTGTCCGTTTCCATCATCCACGGTCAGCTCGAACGTCAGCTCATCATCTTCGTTGGCAGCCGTGAAGCTCGGTGACGCCGTATCGGAATCCGCCAGCGTGACTGACGCACCCTCGGTTTGAACCCACTCATACGCGATCACATCGCCGTCGTTATCGAAGCTCTGGTTACCGTCAAGGACCACGACTTCTCCACCGCTTACGGTCTGATCGTCGCCCGCGTCCGCTATCGGCGGGACATTGTCGGCGGCTGTGACCACCACATTGACGGACTCGGTATCCGTAGCACCGGCCTCGTCTTCAACCGATAGCGAGAAGCGCAAGGTGGTGTCTTCGTTAGGCGCGATGAATGACGCCTGCGCTGTACCTGCGTCCTCGAGAGTGACCGTTGGACCGGCGATCAGCGTCCACTGGTACGACAAGCTACCGCCCTCGGGGTCACTGCTCCCGGAGCCGTCGAGGGTAACGCGCGATCCCCCGCTTACAGTCTGCTCACCCCCCGCATCGGCGGTGGGTGCCTGATTAGTTGGTGCTGGTGGGGCTGGACAGCCCACAACGAACATCAGCCCAGTAATCAGAAGCGCGAACGCTCCCCGTATTGTCAGCGTGTCTCGTTTCATGCTCGATCTCCAGAGAATCACTCGTTCGTTCTTCTCGCGTGTTTCTTATTCTCACTCCGCCGTACACACGGCGAGCAGCCGGCTTCAGCCTGCTTTGCGACTTGTCCATCAGCCTTTGGGAAACAGCAATGAGAACTGCATCCTGATCGACCAGTCCGGGGCATTGTCCGGCGCTTCAGCGTTGCAGAAAGCTTGGGCCGTTACGTTAACCGGCAACTTGCGCATCTGGATCACCTTGCCGCCGCCGCCGACCGGAAGGGTCCAATCCCACGGTGAATCTCGTCATTTCCTTCGAACTGGCGCCTCTCTTCATCTCATTACCTCCGTCAACCGGTCGTGGCCATAGTCTGCGCCGTTGAGTTTAGCACGCAGCCCCCTCTACGGTCCATCCAAAGCGTTACTAACATCCTCGGAGGGAGGCACGCCACGCTATCTGCGACACCGCCATGTTAGCCGCCGACCGGAATTGTCAACACGGGCTTCTGCTCGTCCACGTCACCCGCTTGGAGCGTGAAAAGCTGATTGAGCAGGTTGAACGTGGTCTTCGATGTCTGATCGTCGTCCGCGATGTAAAACCAGTAGCCGCGGTGACGCACCGCGACCGCGGCGTTGCGCGGGCGGTCCTTGCTCGACTCCACCCGAAGTAGGCCGTGGAGGATGTCTGACCAGTCAAAGGTGTTTCCCTCGGCGTCCACGGTGTTGGTGACGATGCCCGCCTGCACGTGTACCGCCGGCGGTCGAACGCCGTTCGCCGCGAAGTACAGGACACCCATTAAGGACCGCGTGTCGATGGCGAGCTCCCCGATCCGTTGCTCGGGGTTGAACGGATCCAGCTTGCTCTCCTCGAGCGGGACCAGCTCGAAGCGCATCTGATCTCGTTTCAGCCGCAAGAGGCTGCGGAAGCGCACGGCATCTGCAGAATCGAACGAGCGCGGATCGAAACGCATCACCAGCCGGCGGTTTTCGAGGACAAGTTGGCGCTGGCCGTCCGGTGTTGCCTCGAATTCGAGGCCCGCCTTGGCTGCGTCCACCAGGTGATCTCCGTCGACCTGATCAATAGGAATCGGAGCGGAGACCACCTCGTGCCGCGTCTCGAGCTCGAATTCGATGACCCCGTCTTGCCGGAGCTTCAACAGCAGCTCTACCGCTTGCTGGAACTCGCTATACTGCGGGGCGCGAGACGGAGTCGGCCCGGAAGCCCGGGGCGCATTGTGAAGGCCGTTGAGCTTCTCGACAGCAAGGCGCATCACACGGTCAGGCCTCCAACCTGACTCGGCCAAGAGGGAAATCGCGGCGACATCGAGCGGGGCGAGCATGCGTTTCTGAAACTCCTCCCCGCCCAGTACAGAAAACGTGATCGTGGGCTTCTCCGAGTAGGCGACGCTCCCGGACGCTCCGAACGAGTTCGGGTTCATCGCGCCACCAGAGCCTACGTTCTCGATAAGGGTTCCGCTCACGCTTCCGGAAGAACTGAACTCGAACTGCGTGGAGATGCTGCTGACGGAGAGGAATATCGGCACGTCGCGATAGCGCATGCGAACCAGGTTCCGGAGCAATTCTTCTGAGGTCGCGATCCGAATCGCTTCGCTGTAATGCGCGCTGCCCGCCTTAAGAGCGAAAGGGCCGAATTGGCGGCAGCCGGTAAGACATGCGGCGAGCGCTACGACACAGAGCATAAGTGACACCCGTCTGTCTCGGTCGAACATGATCAAGTCCTTTAACGGCCCACTGAGGGCCACACCGCCGTGACGGCGGCGCGAAGATCAGTGGACGGGCACACGCTTCTGCTTCAGTCAGCCAATTCGATGTCGTTGAGCTCGAAGCTGCCGTCAAACACACCCGGCTCGGGACCGTAGAACCTGAAGAGCAGGAAAAACCGCCGACCCGACTTCGTCGGGATCCAGTTGGCTTCCTTGCCCGCAGGCGCCTTGGGGCCGAAGTAGACATCGACGCTGCCGTCCCTGTTCTTCGCAAGGTCAGCCTGGTTCGAGTCCACGCTTCCCTTCGAAACCTCTCGCACATATGACGCCGTCTCGAGGTCGTAGACCGTCACCGCCCAGAAGTCACGAACCGGCACGTTCGGCGGGACCACCAGCTTGTAGTTCTTGCTGCCGTCCAGCCACTCGCCGTCCGGCGTCTCGGCCAGGTCGAGGTAGAAAGTGGCGGCGCCGTAGTTCTTCACGCTCGTGATGATGGCGTAGTACAGCGCGCCGCGGGCGTGGTAATCGAAGTAGCTCGGAAACTCGTAGGACCAGTCCGTTTCTATTACGCCGGCCGGGGTCAGCGTGCTCCACAGCTTGCCCTCATACATCCAGGGGTTCAAGAAGCGGTGGTACTGCTCCATCATGTACTGCAGGGCGTCAGGGCCCGCCTTGTCGAAGGCGGCCTGCGCCTTGGCGTCGGGCTTGAAGGGCTCGCCCTTCTTGATGCCGATGCGGGCGAGCAGTCCCATCATCGCCATGTTCTGCTCTTCGACGACCTCTTCCTGGAGGATCTCGTGGATCTCTGCGAAGATGCCGCCGTCGAGGACCGGTGTCATCTCGTTGAGCTTGCCGTAGATATCGACGTAGTTGTTCTTCGGCGGATTGTTCGCCGCGGCGAGCGGGTAGACCCTGATCCGCTTCGCGAATTCCGCAGCCTTGGCGAGGTTCTCTGGGCTCGCATCTGGAATGATCTGGCGCATAACGGCAAACCCGTGGTTGGTGCGCTGCTCGTAGACGAGCGCCTTTGGCAGCAGCGGGCCGTCGTAGCCAGGCGGAACCAGCAGGTACTTGGCGCCGCGACCCCTGTCGCGCCCGGCCGCGCCGACGTCGTCGAGAGGTCGCTGCCAGGCGTCCATGATGGTGCCGAAGATGCCGACGCCGTCGGCGGACGGTGGGATCTCGACCACCATCGGCCCGTCCTTGATGCTCCAGTAGCAATTCACGTACGGTGTGGTGTTGTTTGGCGTCGCCGTCTGAAACCTCCAGTCCTGGATCTTGGAGTGGTAGGCGATGTCGTTGTAGTCGACGCCAACCGATGCGTGCCCGTCGCGCATGCCCTTGAAGTTGAGCAGCGGCATGGCCCACACCACCGCCTCGACCGCGCGGCTGTGAAACATGCGTTCGTGGATCGTTTGTTCCTG
>CBDUZY010000256.1:0-4929 GCA_965371825.1 uncultured bacterium | reverse complement strand
GTTCATCCCGGCTCGCACATGGATGGCACGCTCGAGAGCGGGCTCAAACGCATCGCTCGCTCGCTAGACGAAGTGCATGGCGAATGCGCGGGGTTCCGTGCCATGGTTCTGCTCGAAGTGACAGCCGGGCAGGGAACCTCGATCGGCTCGCGCTTCGAGGAACTCGGGCGGATCGTGGAGCAGACCAAAGAGCCGCAGCGCCTCGGAGTGTGCCTGGACACATGCCATCTGTTCGCAGCGGGGTACGACTTCCGTTCCGCCAAGGGTTACGCCGCGATGGTTGAAGAACTTGACGGCACGATCGGCCTGTCAAACGTGAAGTGCATCCACGTCAACGACTCGAAGCGCGAATGCGGCAGCCGCGTCGACCGACACGAGCACATCGGCAAGGGCAAGATCGGCAAGGCCGCCTTCGCTCACTTCGTGAACGATTCGCGCTTCGCCGACGTGCCGTTCATCCTGGAGACGCCCAAGGGCCAGGGCGGCCGCGGGACCGATCTCGACAAGGTCAACCTGAAGCGCCTGCGGGCGTTATTCCGGGCGGACGGCGCGTGACGTAGGTCTCGGGGCGTTGGGCGAGTTTGTCCCCTTGCCACCGGACGCCGAGCGGGTTGGGCTTGAGCGGACAAGACGGTACGATGAACAAAGGCGGCGATCCGAGGTCGCTTCGGAGCCCTTGCGTCTGATAGAGGCCTGCCGGGCATGAGCGAACATTCCGTCAAGGCGAACGACGCCGTACGGCCCGAGGGGGCAGCCGTTGCTAACGCCAGAGCCCTGACTAAGAAGGGCGAACCTCGTTGTGCGCAGCCGTGGTGGTATGCGCGCCAAGGGTGGCAAGCCCGTGTCGCGGAGTTGGGCGTGTGGGCGCTGATCTATGCCCTGGTGATGCTCATTGCACCGTGGGCGGGGATCAACCCTTCGTCCGGGGCGATCATGTTCATCGGTATCGTCGCCGCATGGTCGGTTACTGTTTGGTTTCGTTGGGCCCTCTATGGGCGCTACATGGAGCGGTTGCTCGACAAGGCATTCGAGCATGAACTGGCGCTCTGTCTTCGCTGTGGATACTCGTTGACCGGCTTTCCGACCAGACACCGCTGTCCGGAGTGTGGTTGTCCGTATCAAGTGTCGGAGACACGCCGACTTTGGGAACGCTGGCTCGCCTCCGACAGGACCGGACAAGTCAGCCAGAGTTCCCTTGAGAGCATTCGTCAGAGCCTGGCGGACGCTAAGACCATGCGCGAGCGTTCCAACTGCGTTCGGTGTGGGCACGACATACGCGAGGTCTCGTCGCGGGTGTGCCCGGAATGTGGGGCGACGCACAAAGTCGAACGGAACAACCTCTTCTTCGGGCGCAGTGAGGGATGGTAGATTCTTGTCAGGGTCGAACCCGGGTGTTGCCAAGACGTACTGATCGAGTAACAATCACTGATTGTGGCCTCGGGCGCGTCGGTCTCCAGCGAGGCGGCGCCCGCGCCAGGCCGATAAGAAGAAGGCATGAACGAGACCAATCCGACGAGAACGCAAGGTGGTACGACGGCCTCTGACGGTGGGCGGCGTAACTCCCCCAGGGTCGAGCACCAGGAGGGGCTCAAGGACACGATCGAATCGATCATCGTGGCCTTGATTCTGGCCTTCGTTTTTCGGGCCTTCGTGGTGGAGGCTTTCGTCATTCCCACGGGCTCGATGGCCCCTACTCTTTACGGTGCCCACGGGACCATCCTGTGTGAGGACTGCGGGACCGAGTTTGCGTACGGTCTGCGCGACCTCGACGACAAACGGCGCGGAATCCGCGTACCCGGATCATCCAAGGCAATATGCCCGAACTGTCGGCACGCCAACACGAATCTCGATGTCAATGATGAGCGCAAGAACCCGGAGAAGGGCGACCGCATCCTGGTCCTAAAATGGCCGCTCGACATCGGTATTCCGTCGCTGGGGCCGGCCCGGTGGGATGTGACCGTGTTTAAGGATCCGGCGGACGGCACCACGAACTTCATCAAGCGAATGGCGGGCCTGCCAAACGAGGTCTTGATGATCCTCGATGGCGATGTCTACGCGATCCCCACGTCGGAACTCTCGCAGCGGGCGTTGAACGAGCTGGAGAAGCTTCGACACGAGAAATACGAGCTTCGGACCGGAGTTCGCGACGGTCGTCTCCGACCGGTTCCACCGGTCGTGATGGCGGAGCTGGAACAGAAGATGCGGGTCGCCGCCAAGACTCCGGAAGCCCAAGAGGCGCTTTGGTTCACGGTCCACGACCACGACTATCCACCGCGCACCCTCGACGCACATCAGCCGCGTTGGCAACCGGTGCTCGGCGACGAATCGGGATGGGATGCCACCGGTCGCCGCATACGCTTCCGGGATCGCGGGCGCAAGGATGATCAGCTTCCGTTGACCGATGCGGACTTCAGCGCGACCGCCGCGTACAACATTAACAGCATCAGCGGCCCGCCTGTTGCGGACAACCGGGTCTCGTTCGTGCTGACACCTTACGACTCGATCGGGAGCGTGCAGGTTCGATTGGGCAAGCGCGGTCGGGGGTTTTGGGCCAAGATCCACATGGACGGGCGGATAGTCCTCGAAGAGTGGCCGGCAGTGAAGAAGTCGACGAACACAGTTTCGGCGTCGACCCGGCTACCGCCGTTCGTTCCGGGCGAACCGGTCGAGATCAGCTTTGAGAACGTCGACTATCGCCTCGCGGTGAGCGTTCGCGGAGAAGAGGTGCTGTCGAGTTCCTCGGACCGCAGGTCACCGGCGTACTTTGGGCCCAACGTCAAGCAGTTGCGTCGCCAGGAGAGACCGTGGCCCACCAGTCCGCCGCGCATTTACGCGGAGGGCGGGAACTTCGACCTGACCCACCTCGTGGTCCAGCGTGACGTCTACTACTTCTCGGATCAGCGCAGGCACAGCCTGCCCGCAGATGCTACAGTGGATTGGGCACCACGCGGTGGGTGGGCTAGCCCGAAGAGCCCGATCTTGTTGCGCGGACACGAGTACTTCATGCTCGGCGACAATACTTCCGCCAGCAAGGACTCGCGACTGTGGGATGCCGTCGGCGAGCATCTCAAGGCCCGCGGTGAGGACTTCCAGCTCGGCACGGTCCCACGTGACCAGCTCATCGGGAAGGCGTTTTTCGTTTACTGGCCGGCCGGGCATCGCCTGGACTGGCTGCCGTTCTTCAATCGATTCGGGATTATCCCCGACGTCGGCAGGATGCGCTGGATCAGGTGACGCCATGCCCCGCCCGATCCACCTCCCTCGATGAGAAACGAGTCCCACTCCGATTCGGACGCGGGAGGGGTTCCGCAAGGCGTGTCGCTGGACGCGTTCGGGCTTTCCCGTCATAGTGTTCCCTCATCATGCGGCCAGACGACGGACTATTGCTGGAAGTCAAAGAGCTCGTGAAGCGGTACGACGGGCGGGCGGTAGTCGACCGCCTCAGCTTCGACGTGCGCCGGGGGGAGATCGTGGGACTCTTGGGACGTAACGGCGCCGGTAAAACCACGACCTTTCGCATGACCGTCGGCATGATCGACGCGGACCAGGGATCGGTTACCTTCGACGGTCAAGATGTGACCTCACTGGCGATGTACAAGCGAGCCCAACTCGGCATGGGTTACCTTTCCCAGGAGCCAAGCGTGTTTCAGCGGCTGTCCGTCGAGGACAACTTGCTGGCGATCCTGGAGACGATGCGCGGCCTGTCCCGCAAGGAGCGGTTGCAGAAGGCGGCCCATCTGATGGACCAGTTCGGGCTCAGTGGGCAACGTCGGCAGCTTGCCCGTACTCTATCCGGCGGCGAGCGGCGAAAGCTCGAGATCGCCAGGGCAATGGTCACCGAGCCGAAGCTGATCATGCTCGACGAACCCTTCAGTGGCGTCGACCCGAAGGCAGTCGAGGACCTGCAGACAGAGATTCTCCACCTGAAGCACGAGCGCGGTATCGCGATCTTGCTCACCGATCACAACGTCCGCGAGACACTCCGCGTGACGGATCGCAGCTACATCATCAACGAAGGCTGCAAGCTGGCCGAAGGCACGCCGCAGGAGATCGTCCGAGACCCGCTGGTGCGATCGACGTACCTGGGGAGTAGCTTCCGCGGCGACGAGTTCGATCGTTGACGCCGGCAGCCGGCGGGTCCGGACCATAGAGATCCAAGGAGCTGATGAGCACCACCGACCACACTGATTCACGACCTCCATTGTCAACCGGCGGCGGTGAGGTGGCCGAGCACGGATCGGCAACCGCCGCAGCGGATTGGGTGGACGCCACTGGGCGAACCTGGCAGGTCACGCTCGCGCCAGGGCGGATCGTCCTGCACGGTGGCGAGGATGTTGTCGAGCTGCCGGAGCAAGCCTGGCCACGGGATATACTCATCGGGACACATGGCACCCGTTTCATTTTCCGCTTCGAGACGTTCGAGCGGAGCGTCGCATTCGCCGTCACGCCCGAACAAGCGGCGCCCCTGCTCGCCCATCTCGGCGTATCGTCCGACCGCCTTGCAGGCGACGACGCGACTCCGACGGAAGCCGAAGAGGAGACGGCGACGCGTCCGTTGCTCTGGCCGAAGGTGTCGCCGCTTGCGGTGTGGGCGCTTGCCTGTTCGGCGCTTGCGTTCGTGCCGGTGGTCGGTCTCGGGCCAGCGCTCGTAACGGCCATCCTGCTGATCCTGCACCGCGTCAAGGTGCGACGCGTAGCCGCGATGCGACACTCTCGGATCATGTGCATGGTTGCTTTCGTGTTCCTTGTTGTCGGACTCGGCGTATCGGCCTTGACCATATGGGGCGTGATGCACTTCAGCGAGACTACGGCGCAAAGCAGTCCGTTCGCGGCGCCCGCCGGAGAGGGAAAGAACTGGGGTTTGATTGCGGTCGCGATCTTCGTGGTCGTGTTCTCGCTTTCGGTGCACGAGGCCGGTCACGCGATAAC
>CBDUZY010000255.1:0-4942 GCA_965371825.1 uncultured bacterium | reverse complement strand
GCCGCTGACCAGAATCAACGGAGTTGATTATTCCGACAGCCTGGTGAGGGAGCGGGACGATACCTCGAAACCAACCCCGAAGTATCGGGTTGTCGATGCACCAGCGCCGTTTCCAGTAGCGGCCGGCGTTCTCGCCGGCCGTCGTGCGCAATACCACTTGCCCGGACACACGGCCTGCTACAACGACCAGTCCCGCCGGCGATCTCTAGACGACTTCGACACGGTTGAAGTGCCTCGCGCCCAGGTAGAGGGCGAGAATCCCGCCCAAGACACATGCGAACACCGAACCGGCGCAGAACAGCAGCGATTGCAGGTCGGGCAGCGCGTTGGGCGCCGAATAACGTGAACGGAACGTAGCGACACCAACGCCGGCTAGTGCCACAGTAACAAGGGCGAGGGAGGCGAGCAGGTTGGTCGTCCCGCCCAGGCCGTTGGCAATACGCGCCGCATTCGTCTGATCGAAAGTCGGAAGCCGTGCCCCTATACCCACCGCGAACCCGCAAAGGCCGATGCAAATCGCGACCGTCACGATCAAATGAATCGCCGTCCACACGGCGTCCAGGTCGAGCATGACCGTGGCGAGAACCATCGCCCCGAGGGCAACGAGCAGTGTCACCGTCATCGAAAAGGCGAACTTGGCGAGTAACACGCGGCTCCGCGGAAGCGGCAGCACGCCCACAAGCCACAACTTGCGCCCCTCGAGCGACATCAGGGGAAAGACGAATCGACAGGTGAACGTCGCGAGGATCAGGCTGACCGCGCAAAGGTTCAGAAAAGGGATCAGCAGAAACCAGCCCGACGCGGCGAACTCGAGCCGCAGCGTCGGCATATTCATCAGATAGAGCACCAGCAAGCCGAACAGGATCGTCAACTGACTCCATTGCGTCGGGTCGCGCAGGAAGGTTCGCAGGTCCTTGGCAGCCACGAGGCGCAGACGCAGCGGGAGATAGAAAAAGGTGAGACCCGCCAGGCCGCCGGAGGATGCCGTGGCAATCCGCCGCCCACCCGTTCGACCCACGCTCGCCCGGTCATATGCCCGGTCGAAGTGTCCGGAGACGATCGTCACCGCCAGCCAACTTAGAAAGAAGGCGTTTGCCACCGTGACGCCCAGGTAGAGCATTGCCTCGGAGAACTCCGAGTGGATCGCGTGGTCGATGCCGGTTGCCACCCAGTTGTTGGGAAGCAGCGCCGACTCGACGAAACTCATGCGGGTCAGAAACGAGCGTAGCCAAACCTCGGTCGTGGTGCCGCCGAGTTGAAGCGAACGCAACCCGGCGAAGATCATTCCGCCCAGGATGACCGCTGTAACCGCCAGGATCGCACGCGATGCCCGGCGGGGGAAGAACCTCGCCAGGGCCCAGGCAAGAAGAAGCCCGAGCGCCCCGGGAATCGGGATGAACGCGATGAAGAACGCCAGAAAAAGCACCCGCGACGTGGGCTCCCGTGCGGTCTCCGCCATCGCGAACATCAACGGCAACCCGAGCAGAACCACCGACCAGCTCGCCAGAACAAGAGTCTCGAGGTACTTGAGGGTGACTACGTCACGCGGAGAAAGCGGCAGAGTCAGAAGATACGCCGACTCCCGCTTCCCGAAGAGCGACCCGTAGGCGATGATCGCGTTCGAGAAACTGAGCAGAACGAGCATCGCTACGAAGAAGAAGTTAAACACCATCGGGATGGCGACGGTCGCCTCCAGCGGCGTTCGCTGAAGTTGCACGAACACCAGCCAGAACAGCTGGTAGAGTCCCAGCCAGATCACGACGATCAGTGTCGCCGCCGTGGCGAGGCGTATCGGAGCTTCGAGAATCGCTCCGCGAACGCGGTTGGTTAGAGCGCGAGCCCTCACACGAAGGAGCAGTCCGAGTTTGACCGCCGTCGGCGCGGCACCGACCGACTCACTCACCGTTCGCCTCCGTCAGTTGAAGGAAGATCTCCTCGAGAGAGTGCTGGCGCTCGGCACGTGCTCGCAACTCGTTGAGGGTACCGATAGCGATTAGCTCGCCGTAGTGGATGATGCCGATCCTGTCCGCAAGGGCCTCGGCAATCGCCAGAGTGTGGGTACTCATGAAGATAGTACCGCCGCCACGCGTGTGCTCGGTAAACAGGTTACGCACCGCCCGGACCGTGCGCGGATCCAAACCCACCATCGGCTCGTCGATCACCAGAACCTCCGGTCGATGAAGCAGAGCGGCGGCGAGAACGACCTTCTGCTTCATACCGTGGCTATAGCTTTCGGTCAGTTCATCGAGAAACTCGCCGATGTCCAGGCGCCTGGTCAGCTCTTCGATCCGTCGATCGCGCTGCTCGACGGTTACGCCGTACATCTCCGCGACGAAGTAGAGGAACTCCCGACCGGTGAGCTTGTCGTAGAGGAAGGGCTGGTCCGGCACATACGCGAGCCGGGCCTTGGCCATCATTCCGTCCGAACCGATTGCGGCGCCGCAGACCCGCACGCGCCCCTCGTCCGGTCGCAGCAGTCCGACGATCATCTTGATCGTTGTCGTCTTGCCCGCGCCGTTTGGCCCCAGGAAGGCGAACAGTTCACCGCTGGGGATATCCAAGGTCAGATCGCGCACGGCCACGTTGCGCCCGTAGCTCTTGCGGACATCCGTAAGGACGATTGCACTGTCACCGGGTGACGAGGTCATGGTCTCCGTCCACCTCTTGGGAGTATCGTGCCCCGCACCCTCCCACGAGCCTCTTCATCGAACCCCATCTCACGAACGATCCTAATACGGCCGACGAGCGGCAGGGTCATCTCCTGAACCAAGACCGCGCCGTAGGCGTCCACCCAGGCCTTCGCATTGGGCGACTCGACCACCAGGCAGTTTCTGTCCCCACTCGGCGTAGCAATCCTCTCTTCGCCGGTGACCTCGACGAGCATGGGAATGAATCGATTCCCCATGCCTGTCACAGCCGCGATCGGATTGAACACCTGCATCCGCCAGCGCTGCCCGACCCGCAGGTCCGAAAGGGCTGCAAACGGCGTGAACGCCCCTGAAATGAGACCGCCTTCCGTGAGAGGGATCTTGAACGCCCGCTCCATTGGACCACTTTCCAGCGTGAAAGAGAAAGCCGAGTGAAAGCGCTCTCCGTGAAGCCTCACGTCCGTGTTCCTGTTCTCCAAACGCATCGAGAATTCGTCGAGCGTTCCATCGGCCGTGTACACCGAGTCAGCCGTTATGCGAAGCGGGGCGACTTCCGAAAGGGCACCCCCCATCGACGAGCCGCCGTTGACCGGCGAGGGGAGACGCCTGATTCCAATGAGGTCGGTGCGAAGGATAGAGTTCTCGTCGACGATGTACTCAGTCCAGACAGAGCCGAGCTGCCCGGTATCGTCATGAATCGAGAACTGAGACCTGAGTTGCCCACCGCCGGCTTGCCAGCCGTCCTGCCCGAGCCAGTCGGCCGGGCGCAGCCGAGGCGGAGGCTCGGCAGTCCACGCCGGCACGATGTCGTGGGCGACCAGCCACGTCATCGCCGCAACCCAGAGCGGTACAATCACCAGTCCTGTAGTACGAGTGAACAGCGGTTCGATCCTCCACCGGTAAGACCGGTGATAACCGGCGGTAAGACCGGTGCAAACCGGTGCCGACTGCCGGGACCTGGACAAAAGGGGTCGCAACCGTCACTCTGCGAGCGTTTTGGCACTGCCGGATGGCACCAGTTTCCCGCGCGCCGGTAAGACCGGTGCTAACCGGCGTTTGATTGTAGGTTGACGCCAACTGTGCGGTCAAACCCCGGTTAGCACCGGTCTTACCGGTTGTCGCGGATGAAACCAGCGAACTTTGACCACGGTGTGATTCAAGCCCACCAGTGGGTTTGAGCCCACCAGTGGGTTCGAGACGACAAATGCCGACAACAACGTGGAAGAGAAGAGTTCGGCCCGGTTGGCACCGGTCTTACCGCTGGTTATCACCGGTCTTACCGGCAGTTCGTCCCGTACTCCTGATCGCGAGCGTCATCGGTGCGGTCTGCTTCATCACGCTATGGCTGTGCTTTGAACACCGTCCCGCCTGGTACCGACCGGTTCGGTTGGATGAAGCCGGCATGAAACGTGTGCGCCGCGAGTCGGCGGCGGTGATAGACAGCGTCGGCGACTGGCTCTTTCGGTCGGAGCGATTCGAACCCACCAGTGGGTTCGAGCCCACTAGTGGGTTCGAGATCCTGCTAACGGAGCAGGAAGTTGCCGAATCGCTCACGGTTCTCAGGCAGGTTTGGCCGGGGGCGGGGGGCTGGTGGCCGTCTGAACTAACCGATCCCGCTGTTCGCCTGACGCGCGACCGGATTCTCGCCGGAGCACATTTCGAGTCGGTCGGCTGGCGGGCCATTTTGAGTATCGAATTCACCGCGGCGGTCTCGACGGACGGCGAAGCGGTGGAGCTTGCCCTTCTCGGCGCCCACGGGGGGTCGCTCTCGGTTCCACGGGTGATCCTTGAAAGACTGCTCAGACGTTACGCCGTCCCGCGGCGGGTACGCGGTGAGAATGACGAAGGTCGCCGAACGCGAGCGGTTTCTACATTGCGCGACGTGGAGAGCGTCGAGCAACTGTTTGAAGGAGTCAGGATACGCAACCGCTTCGTCTGGCCGAACGGCGAGAGGCCGTTTCGGGTCGATTCGATCACGATCGAGGAAGGCGCAGTCCGGATTCGCATCGAGGCGCTGTAGCGGTCTAGTGCCGTTTTCAGAAAGGTACATGTAGTGCTGTGGCGCTTTGTCTGTAGCGGCCGGCGTTCCCGCCGGCCGTCGTGCCCAATACCACTTGCCCGGGAACACGGCCTGCGAGGACGCAGGCCGCTACAACGACCGGCGAAACCGACGCTACCTTCTTGGTCGCGGCATTAGTCTCCAGGCTCTTCGCCGCTGGTGTCGGAACCAGGAGACACGTCGTCTTTCTTGTCCGCCGGAGTAGTTGATCCAGCCGTAGCCGGCGCTGGGGAGG
>CBDUZY010000254.1:0-4974 GCA_965371825.1 uncultured bacterium | reverse complement strand
TCAGTTGTATCCCCGGCGACCTCGCACTGACTCGAACTCATGGCCCCACAGTATCCACGGGTTTCCGCGCGCCGCCAAGTAGTGAGCGCCATTTACCTGACTGTAGCCCGGCCGGTGCGAAGCCATTGTGCCCAGTCGGATCGGTCGTTGGCCTCGGCTACGGCGGCCGCGGATTCCCAATCGTAATCGATGGCCACGTTCTCTACCTGCCGTTCTACTTCGGTCTTGGAAATGATGCTGTACCGCGCATGCGGCGATCCGGCCTCCATAGCGTGTGGAAACGGAACCTCATCCGTGTACGCGGGAAGTCCCACGCTGCCGGGATTGACAATGAATCTCCCCTCAGGAAGGCGGACCGTTCGAGCAACATGGTCGTGGGCGCAGAGCAGGATCGGTTGGGTCACGTTCGCCATCCGCGCTGTCAGCTCTTCGGTTTCTCGGGTGACGACGCCGGTCTTACGAACCTCCGTCAGCAGGTATTCGTCGTCTCGCTTCGGCGTGCCGTGGCAGAGGAAAAACCTCTGACGGGCGACGGCGGTGAGCGGAAGAGCCCCGAGCCAAGTCAGATGCTCGGAGGTCAACTGCTCCTTGACGAACCCGAGGGTCTCCGATTCGTCGAGGTCGGTCAGAGCCTCCACGATGAGCCGGTCCTCATTGCCTCGAACGGTCGGCAGCTTGAGCGGCAGCAGACGCTCGGCGGTCCCGGCCGGGTCGAGCGGCCCGTACAAGCTGTCACCGAGGTTCACGATATCGTCCACGCCGCGATGCTCAATGTCCGCCAGCACGGCCTCCAGCGCCCAGCGGTTTCCGTGAACGTCAGATATGACCGCAAGTCGGTCGTCCGGCATAAGTCAATCTCGCCCTTCGGTCGGCTACATCGGACCGCACACGCCCGCTCCGTCCGCGGCGGGTGAAAGCGTGCACCCTTCTCCATATACTGTAGCATCATCCGTCGCGGGTGACGCTCTTTTTCTGTCGGTGAAGCTAGCGCTGTGGTCAAAGTGCCCACGAAACCAGAACACATTCGAGCACCCGGGGCGAGTACGTCGTCCGATCCCACCTGGACGGCGGACCTGCTCCGTGCCCCGCACGATGCGCCGGACAAGGCCGGGCGCGTGCGCCGCATGTTCAACGCAATCGCCCCACGCTACGAGTTGGTAAACGCGCTGTTCAGCTTCGGGCGCGACGCGTACTGGCGGCGAAAATCCGTCGACCTGGCCGGCTCAGGTCCGGGCGATGACGTTCTCGATATCGCCTGCGGAACGGGCGATTTCGCCCGGGCGTTCGGCGCCGCCGGGGTCCGCTCGATAACCGGCTGCGATTTTGCCCACGAGATGTTGATGCGGGCAAGGAGCGATCCTCGTTCCGCACGACCGCCCGGGCTTCGGACAGGTCGGGATTTCGTTCCGCCCGCGGCTCGGTGGGTAGAGGGTGACGCTTTGCGACTGCCGTTTGGCGACGGCACTTTCTCGATCACTTCGTGCGCGTTCGGCGTGCGAAACTTCGACGATCTCGGCGCCGGTCTCGCGGAGATGTACCGCGTGCTGCGCCCGGGCGGTCGTGCCGTTATCCTCGAGTTCACTCGCCCTGCGAATCCGGTTCTTCGCCGCCTGTATGAGGTTTACTCGACACGTGTCATGCCCCTCGCGGCCACCATCGTCAGCGGCGACCGATCCGGCGCCTATCGCTACCTGCCGAGGTCCGTGGTATCCTTCCTAAGCACAGAGCAAATGCGCGAGAGGTTGAAGGCTGCGGGTTTCGGACGATCGACAGCCACGCCGCTAACGATGGGCGTCGTGACCGTTTACGTCGCCGCGCGGGATTGACAATGGCGAAACATGCTATGTCCGCCGGTTCCTCCGAGGACGGGCTCGCGTCCGACGCCCCTCCTGCCTCCTCATCTGCTCCGGCAAACCCGCCGTTCGACGCATCGTCTTTGACGGACGTCTGGTCTCGCTCAGGATCGAGATACCGCGTTCGGGCGATCGGACTTCTCGCACTCAACGTGTTGTTGTTCGCCGGCGCGGGATCGTTCGCCTTTTGGTTGCGAAGTGGTGAGTTCTTCGCACCGGCCCGGGAGGGCTATTGGGATCTGCTGTTCTATACCTTCCGGGGCGTTGGGGAGGCGGATGTCTCACTCGGATCACTGCTCATAGGCCCCATCAGCGTCCAGGAAGTGCCGATGCTGATTCCGATCATCGGTCTGCTGATGGCAGCGTTGATCTCGATTCCCATCCTCGTCGCGATTCTGTACCGGTTTTGGTCCAGTCTGCCATTCATCGCCGTGGTGGGATTCCTGGCGGTCATGCCGTGGCTGGCGATCACGCTACTGGTATCTTGCACGCTGGCCTCGGTTCGTCCGTTTCGGACGCGCTTCCGGTTCATGTCGGCGCTCATCGGGCTGGTCCCGGCTATCGTCTATCTGATCCTGGCATGGGACGGGACCCGAGAGGCGGTCGTCGGGAAGATCGATCCGGTCGACGCCGTCAAGTTCATCGTCCCGTGGGTGCTGGCGATTGTCGCGTCGGCGGCTGTGTTCGCGACCGTGCTCATCATCGGCGAGCTGGTGGACTACCGACCCGGCGCCGTTGCCCCACTGCTCGCCGTCATGTTCGGCTTGCCCGTCGCCCTGTTCGAGCGCCACGTCGGCCGCGATGAGCTCTACTATCGATTGCTGGAGAATCTCGATGAAGCCCACTTCACCGACGTCGACGCCTCGGTCGACTGGGAGCGAGCCGCTCGTCGCCGTTGGGAGCGTCATCCGCTGCCACGTCCTCGATGGGAAGCTCTTCGGGAAATCGAGGAGGAGAAGTGGCTGTTCGAGCTGGCGACGGATATCGGCCCCTACAGGTCCGAACTCACTCGTCATCAGGCGGAGGTCGCCGCTCGTTGTGACCGGTTCCACAAGTACTTTCCGGACAGTCGCTACGTGCCCAACGCCCTGTTCATTAAGGGCCGGGCGTGGGATCAGCGTGTGGACTTGGGTGAGTTCCGCAGGACGAAGTGGATACGATTCTACGACGACTTCCCCAGCCAGGCCTCGAGAGAGACCTGGCGAATCATCTTCGAGAATAGACCCGACTCGGTACTCGGCGCGGTCGCTTCCCTGCGTCTCGCCCAGTTCGAAGCCCGTGACGGCGACGTCGATCGGGCGATCGCCAAGCTCTCCACTTTGATCGATCGGTTCGACACGCGGGGTCCGATCGCGGGCACATCCGAAGGCGACGGAGACGCCTTTAGCGCCGTTCTCGCTCGCGAAACGCCCGAGACGAGCCTGAAAATTCCGCTCGAACGAGTTCTTCTCGAGGCCAACCGACTGCATGACCTGTTGGTCGCGAACCGCGATCCGCTTTATGGATACGACCCGATCAGCGGTTCGCGAGCGGCGAGCGGCGAACTCGGAATCGGCATGCTGGACCTCGACGCTCGCCACGATCGCTACATCCACCATCTCGAAGCGATAAAGGCGCAGTACCCGCGAAGCCAGGTCGAGGACAATGTCGATCTGGAGATAGCGAAAGCGACGCAGTCGAACGAACTCGAGATCGAGCGACTCGAAGCCTGCCTGCGGCGGTTTCCAAGGCGCGACGCCGTTCCGGAGGCGCTCTTGCGACTGGGAATCGCCTTCCGTTCGGCGGACCGGCCCGAGAAGGCTGACGAAGCGTTCGCGCAGTTGGTGAGCGAGCACCCGGACTCTGTCTGGGCAAACCAGGCGGCTCGCCTCGCTCCCTGGATAACGCGCACAAGAGTGACCAGAGCAGAAAGTGAAACACGGCAAGGCCGATAAGACAATCGTCGTCGGCGTCACAGGGGCAAGTGGAGCAGCCTATGCGCGCCGCTTGATCGAGTGCCTATGCGCCGGCGGCAGTGATGTCCATCTGATAGTCACTCCGCACGGCAAGCGACTGTTTGCCGAGGAACTCGGGCTGGCGGAGGTCTCAGCGCAATCACTGCTCGGGCGCGAGTGCCGAGGGCTTACCATCCACCCTTATCGCGATGTGGGCGCGGTGCTCGCCAGCGGCGGCTTTCCCACCGACGGCATGATCGTGTGCCCGTGCAGCAGCAACACGCTCGCGTCCATCTCGGCCGGTCTGGCCCAGAATCTCTTGGACCGCGCCGCGGCTATTACCTTGAAGGAAGGGCGGCGTCTGGTAGTCGTGCCCCGTGAGATGCCCGTAAGCCGGATCGATCTGCTCAACTCTCTGCGGCTTAGCGAAGCCGGGGCGATCATTTGCCCGGCGGCACCGGGCTTCTATATGCTGCCGAAAACGATCGAAGATCTGGTGGACTTCGTCGTGGGCAAGCTGCTTGATCTGATGGAGGTCCCCCACGAACTCGACACCAGGTGGTCGGGCAATATCGAAACCTCTCCCAAGCCGTCATTCCCCGAAGCGAGCCAATGAACTCACTTGTCCAGTCGTTTCGCGTTTGGGCGGAGATGGTCAAGCTCTCGCACTCGATCTTCGCTCTGCCGTTCGCTTTGATTGCAGCGTTTCTGGCCGGTCGACAGATTGAAGGTCGGGGCTGGCCGTATCTCGGACAGCTCGGGTTGATCATCGTGTGCATGGTCGCCGCCCGAAGCGTGGCCATGACCTTCAACCGGATCGTCGACGCCCGGATCGACGCCCGCAACCCGCGCACCGCCGAGCGCCCGCTTCCCGCGGGTAGACTTTCGACAACCGCCGCCTGGTCGATGTTGATCCTAGCCATGATGACTTTCGGGATCGCATGCACCGGCTTTCACTTGTTCTATGAAAACACCTGGCCGGTCATGCTCTCCGGACCGGTGCTCATCTACGTGTGCGGATACTCGTTCACTAAGCGTTTCACGAAGTGGTCGCACTTCTACCTGGGAAGTGCCATCGGCCTGTCACCGATCGCCGCCTGGTTAGCCATCCACCCCTCGAGCCTGGGCTGGCCGGCGGCTCTTCTGGCAGCGACGGTCACCTGCTGGATCGGCGGTGTCGATATTAT
>CBDUZY010000253.1:0-4978 GCA_965371825.1 uncultured bacterium | reverse complement strand
GCAGCCCAATAACCTCCGCGCTCTCCGCGACCTCCGCGGTGAGATATTCGGACTAATCACGAATCGAATCGCAGGTGACGGGCGTAGGCCGGCGGGAAGTTCCGCAGCACCGTTTGCCTTGCGAATTGATGGTTGCGGATGTGCTCGGTTAGATACTTGGAAACGCTGCGCACGCACGCTCGGCGGTTTCCCAGCGCTAGGGCGGTTGATGTTCTTCGCAGTCCAACGTACTCGAAGTAGCTCAAAACACCGCCGGGTTTCAGGCTTCGGCGGATCACCCTAAACACCTCTTGCACGTCGCGAAGCTCGAACGCGGTCAGCGGCAGCCCGGAGATGACGAAGTCGTAGCGATTCTCCTCCGACAGGGTCTGAATCGGCTGACGGAGCAGACGAACGCGGCCGGCGGCGACCGCGCCTGCAAACGACGGGCACGTGAGCACGTCCCGCTCGAGGACCTCGGCGAAGTCGGACTCGATCTCGCAGATGTCCAGGCGGTCGTCGTCTCCGAGCAGTGTCCCCAGGTGTCGCGTCACGGCACCCGTGCCCGCACCGACTTCGAGCACCGTAGCCGGTTGCAGCGACCGCCGGTACGGCTCGCACAACGCCGCAGCCAGGGCTCGCGAACTGGGCGCCACCGCTCCTACCACGTGTGGTCGGCGCACATACCGACTTAGAAACCGCCAGCGGTGTCCTAACCCAGTTCGAAGCCTTTCCGCGGGTGAATCCAAGATGTCGTGTTCCGTCACAGTGCCAGCCTGTCGCCGCCACGCCGCGGCGATCGAACTCGCTGGAGTCGCGATCATAGCCGCTAAGACCGCAACGTGCCAACCTCCAGGCTTGGAACAGGGACGGGATGTGAGGGTGCAAACTGTTGCCGGCGAGCAAGGTCGTAATCGGAGCAAACGCAGGACCGAACGGAGAACCGGGTGCGTCTCCATCGGCCGGCGTTTCGATCCAGCGCATTACCTACCGTTGAGCAACGACAGCAAGCTGAGGGCGGTGCGGGGTTGCCGCTGGACGATCTCGAGCATGGCCACGCTCGAGTCGGCGAGCAGTTGGGCACGCGTCAGGTTGCTGACCTCGACGGCGTAGTCGGCGTCGGCGATACGGCTACGACTCTCGGTGAGATTCTCGTAGGCGATCTCGTTGGATCGAAGCTGCGGACCGACCGCGTCCTTTTGATACCCGCCGATTCGACCACGGGCCATGGCGATGTCGGTCAGCGCCGCGCCGAGCGCGGTTTGGGCGACCTCGAAGCTGCCGCTGGAAAGGTCATTCGCCCCGCCGCTTCTTACGGAGAGGGCAGCGGTTAACGCGTCGTCGTACAGTGCCGCGACGTCGGAGTTGCCGGTTCCCGGTAGACTCATACCGCCGAGCGATCCGGCCGCGCCGCCGAAGATGCGCTGGATGCTCGCGACCGTGTTGTCGATCTGCATCTGGTTTGCGGCGATTTCACCGTCGGTCATGCCGGCCTGGTTTGCACTCGCGACGACCAGCCCGTTGAGATCACCGAAAAGTGACGAGAGCTGCGCCGCGTGCCCCTCGGCTATGCGGGCGTTCGAGTCGGCCCGCTGCAGTGCCCGACTCTCCGCCTCGAGCGACTCGAGCGCCGCGGACAACCGCTCCGAGGCGATCAAACCGGCAGGGTCGTCCTTCCCGGAGTTGATCCGCCGACCGGTAGCCAGTCGCTTGGAAACGTCGGCCAAACTGTTCAGGTTGCGCTCGAGCGCAAACAGGGCCGATAACGTGGGTGCCTCGGAGACAGGTCGCAGCATGCCAAGAGTCTCGAATATGTTCTCAAGTCGGGCAAACGAAATGCCGAGTTCGCGCGCTCGCGCCGTTGCGGTCGCCTGAACCGGGACGCTATCGGATCATGCGCCGAGTCGTGGGCGGAATGAAATCCCGACCTGTCTGGTGCCCACGCAAATCGTCTTGTTGACAGACACACGCGGCAGACCTAACGTTCGGCCGCGCGGCGCTAGGTACGAAATCCGGTCGACCTCGATTGGACGAGTTGGCCCGTCATCATGGCGAAAACACTGTACGTTCTTGACGGCCACTACCAGATCTATCGAGCGTTTTACGGACTGCCGCAGCAGCTCACCAGCCCGACCGGCGAGCCGACCGGAGCAACGCACATCTTCTGTTCGATGCTTTTCAACCTGATCCGCAGCCGCAAGCCCGACTACATCGCGGTGGCCATGGACGTAAGTGACAAGACGGTGTTCCGCTGCAGTCTCGACGAGAACTACAAGGCCAATCGCGAGCCGCCGCCGGAAGCGCTCGAGGTCCAGGCCGACCGCATCGTGTCGATCCTCGAAGCACTCGGCCTTCCCATCTACCGCTTGGCGGGGTTCGAGGCGGATGACCTCATGGCCACGATCGCCGAACGCCTGCGCGACGACGATGTAGACGTCTACCTCGTCAGCCGAGACAAGGACCTCGAACAACTGCTCTCTGATCGCGTCCGGCTGTTCGACCCCACTAAAGGTTCGGTGCTCGACGCCGCCGGGCTTATCGAGAGCAAGGGGTACGGTCCGCAGCAGGCCGTCGAGATTCAAACGCTCGCGGGTGATTCGACGGACAACATCCCCGGCGTGCCGGGCATAGGAGTCAAGACGGCTGCGAAGCTCATCAAACAGTACGGCACCGCGGAAGAGGTGCTCGCCCACGCCGATGAGCTCACGCCGAAAATGAGCGAGAACGTCAAGGCGTTCGCCGACCAGCTCTCCGTTACGCGACAACTGGTGACACTGCGGCGGGACGTTTCGTTTCCCTTCGATCTGAGCGAATGCGCGGTCGACCGATTGAGCACTGCGGACGTGCGCCCGATCTTCGCCGAACTGGGGTTCAACAAGCTGCTCGAAACCCTGGAGCTTCTGGAAGTCGACGTCGCAGTACAAGCCGGTGCTACGGAGGCAACATCGGGGAAACAGGCGGCGCTAGTCCCAGCTTCAGCCGGCCAAGAGCAGGCGGCCGAGTATCACTTGATCGACACGCCGGAGAAGCTCGCGGACTTCGCCGACAAGCTCGGCCGGCAGAAATCGTTTGCGTTCGATACCGAGACGACCGGCCTCAATCCGGTCTCGTCCGAGATGGTGGGGCTCTCGTTCTCGTGGAAGGCCGGCGAGGCGTATTACATTCCCGTCCGGGCTGTCATGGGGAACGTGCTGCCCGTCGAGACGGTGGTGAAGAAGCTAAAGCCCATTCTCGAGAATCCGTCGATCGCCAAGATCGGCCAGAACATCAAATACGACATCCTCGTGCTTCGCCAAGTGGGGATCGAAGTGGCGGGCATCGCGTTCGACACCATGCTGGCGAGTTTTCTGCTCGATCCGCTGCGGCAATCGCACTCGCTAAACGCCCTGGTGAAGGGACTCATCGGCCACGACATGATTCCCATCACCGATCTGATCGGCAAAGGAAAGAAGCAGATCACGATGGATCTGGTCGACACGAGGCAGGTGTGCGAATACGCCGCGGAGGATGCCGACTTCACCTGGCGACTCGCCGAGATACTCGAACCGCAGATCGCGGGGTCCGACGTCGAACCGTTGTTCAATGAGACGGAGATGCCCCTTGTCGAGGTGCTTGCGGAAATGGAGCACAACGGAATCGCCCTCGAGTGCGAGCTTCTCTCCAACATGGGCAGAACCATGGAGGCAAGGCTCATCGAGCTCACCGACGAGGTCCACAAAGCCGCCGGTCGGCCCTTCAACATCGACTCGCCGCGCCAACTCGCCGCGGTCCTCTTCGACGACTTCGGATTCGAGGTCGTAAGGAAGACCAAGACCGGACGGAGCACGGACGCAGAAACGTTGGAAACACTCGTGGGTAAGACGGACCACCCGGTCCCGAGGCTCGTGCTCGAGTACCGCGAACTCGCCAAGCTCAAGAACACCTACGCGGACACGCTGCCGAAGATGGTCTGCCGACGGACCGGGCGGGTCCACGCGTCGTTCAACCAGACCGGAGCTATCACCGGTCGGTTGTCGTCGAGCAATCCGAACCTGCAGAACATTCCGGTCCGCACCGAGGCGGGACGCCAGATTCGCGCCGCGTTCATCGCCGGCGCTCCGGAGAACGTGCTTCTCGCGGCCGATTACTCTCAGATCGAGCTGCGCCTGCTGGCTCACTTCTGTCAGGACGAGGCATTGTTGGACGCGTTTCGAAGCGGGCAGGACATTCACCGGACCGTCGCAGCCCAGGTAAACGGCGTGGGTCTCGACGAGGTCACACGGGCTCAGCGGAGCGCCGCGAAGGCGGTCAACTTCGGAATCATCTACGGACAGTCAGCCTTCGGACTCTCTCGATCGCTGGGCATCCCGGTGGGTCAGGCCCGGGCGTTCATCGACGCGTACTTCGAGCGATATCCCGGCATCCGTCTGTTCATCGATCAATGTGTCGAGGACGCCCGACATAACGGATACGCCCAGACGATTCTCGGTCGGCGCCGCCCGATCCCGGAACTTCAGTCGCGAAACCGCCCCCTGGTCGCGTTCGGGGAGCGTATCGCCGTCAACACGGTCGTGCAGGGCTCGGCTGCGGATCTGATCAAACGAGCCATGATCGACATCCATCGGAAGCTCAAAAGGGACGGCCACTCCGCCAAGATGCAGATCCAGGTCCACGACGAGCTGGTCTTCGAGGTGCCCAAGTCTGACGTCGAGCGTGAAGTTGCGATGATCCGAGAGAAGATGGAAAGCCCGATCGACCTCGACGTTCCCATCGTCGTCGACATCGCGTGGGGGCGAAACTGGGCGGAGGCCAAGTAGTTCGTAGCGTGCCCTCGATAGCACGTAACATACTGTAAACACGAAGGTTACGCGGACGAACTTCCCGCTTCTAACCCCGGCGGCCCTCGCGTGTCGTTCTGTATGAGGCGCGTGAGCCAGGACCGGGTGAGGTCCGGCGGCGCGGTTCGAACATGCGAGAGGAGCAATCATGGCCCGCAGGAAACTGAAGACCTGGCTGATCG
>CBDUZY010000252.1:0-4979 GCA_965371825.1 uncultured bacterium | reverse complement strand
GGCCAGGCGGAGTTCGAAGTCATGTCCGTCCGAGTCGCACCCAGTCGGGACGCGTAACTTAGCGGCGAGGGCGATGCTGGGAAGAACGAGACAGCCGGGACTCGAGCACTTCTCGCCCTGGCCGTGGATGCGCCAGAGCATACCGATCGTGCTGTCGTAGTTGCCGTCCTCGAAGGGGCCCATGTCGCCGCCGTCGCCCAGCCAGTTTGCCACGCTGATCGACAGCTCGAGGTCTTCGGCCGCACCCCAGAAGAGCGCCGGAGTCAGCACGAAGTCATCGTCCGAGTCGCCCAAGTTCGCTGGGGCGGAGGCCGTCACCCACTGCAACCCCAAACGAAGATCCACGGTGTTCACCTCGATCGGGATCGCGTCCTCCATCAACCATAACCCAGTCAACAAATCGGCCCCCGCCGATACCGTCTGCGTCTCGGATTTGATGGTCGTGACATCCGACTCTTGCGCGAGCACGGACGAACCGATCGCCAAAACGAGAACCAGAGAAAGCATTCGTTTCATCTGCCTATACTCCACTAAAACAGAACCAGAGGGCGCTCGGGTGAACGCGACCCGCGCCGATCGCTTTAGACACCCGCCCTCATTCACCGCCGAATTTACACCATTATCGACCCGCGCCAACCCATTTCGGCTAGCGAACCTTGCAATAAAACCTCCTCAATAGACTCCTCTCCGCAACCGGGTCTCAACCCCGGAGGCGCACGAACGCTCCTAACCTAATGAAAACACGATGGTTGCGCTTCCGATGGCTTTCCTCGGCTCATCTTCTCACAGAATCGCCAAAGTGCGCGACTTTCTCGCTACCCACCTCTGGCAACCGAAATCGGCGAGCGAATACTGAACGAGTGCGAGGTTTCGTCCGCCGTGCCCGAGGTTGTGTCCTCCACCAGGACCTTCAACACGTAGTCACCGGCGGGTAACGTCGGCGGCAACGTGACGCGCTGGGCGATGAAGAAATCGGTTCGCTTTCGCCTACAAGTGTCGACTATCTCCGGTTCAGTATGTTGCCAAACGGACTTGCCGGCGGCGGTCAGTACCTCGAGACGACTCGCCAGTCGAGTCTCGTACAGCCCATCTTCCGAGCGAAGGGCACGCAAGTTCCGAATCTCCGAGTACACGATCGTTTGGATACTGCGACCGGCGACAAAGTCCTCTTCGGCCATCTCGTCGTAAGCACCGAAAGTGACAACCTTCCGGCACAACGCTACCACCGAAATCCTCGGATCCGCCCTATCCGCCACCACTTGCTGCAAGGTGTCCAGGCGGCTCAGTGCTTCCTCTCCGCTGAGCATCGGATTGCGCATCATGTTCCGGATGGCGAGCGCAGTCTTCATCAAGGCGCCTAGCAAGCGTCGAGTTCCATCGGGCAGGGCAGTCGAGACCGCTGTCGCTTCCTCGTCACGGTCCAGGGCGAGTTGCGCCGTCTTCAGACGCCACTCGGCATCGAAATCCCGATGCTCCTCGGCCTTGGAGCGAAGATGTTCGACGAGCTGATCCAACGACACGGGCGACTGATTCGTGTGTGCGCCCAGTGGGAGATTGGTCGTGCTTCTCTCGATCGGCTCGGATGCCGCGGAATCCTCGGGATCCTCCCATCGAATCGACACGGCCTGTAGGGCCGGGATCGCCAACTTGGGTTCGTCACCGAGGCGTTGACCGATCGTGACCTGCGTGTTCGCATAGACCTCGTCACCCACGAACGGGCGGTCCCTACGTTGCAGTGCCGGAGAGGCAGACGACCCGTCCCTACCGGTGTAGGCAAGCGTCTCATTCGGTGACGCGGGCGCGACTTCGCGGCCATACTGTTGTGTTCGCGCAAGGAATTCTTCTATCGCGGTGAGTGCCTCTTCGTCGCGTTCCGCTGATGCTTCCGCTACGGGTGACGCCGGGGGAGGTTGCTCCGCCCGCGGTTTTTCGGCCGTCGGGCGAAGGCGAAACACGGCACAGCCCGATAGCGGCCCCAGCGCAGTTACCGTGAGTCCTATCGCGGCGAGAACCCGCGCCCAAACCGGCGACCGCTTTCCTCGATGAGAGACGACTCGATCTCTCAATAACGACGGTCCAGCGGGCGTCCCTGCCCTCTCATGCGTCATGATATTAGTTCCTAAACCATTGTGAACTCGCAACGACTCGAGGGTCGCCGCGGAGCGTATGACCTCAGTCGCTTGCCTCGGCCCCGGCCACTTCCAACATCTCGTCACCCCGCCCGTGAGCGCCCGACATCGCTTCGCACGCTGTGCTTGACGATGAACTTCTCTACGGCCACGTCGACCGTGGACGCCCCGGTCTTGACTGCGATGTCCGCCGCCAGCAAATCCCGGCGCTGCCCTTCAAGGGCCTGTCGGGTCGTGCGCTCGAGGCGGCGCTGCAGGACCGAAGGTTCCGTATACATCCGTCGGGCGAGTTCACCAGCGGACACGCCGGACTCCCAGTCGGTTCGGGCCTGGAGCAGGCGTCTCACGCTCCACGCCAGACCCGCGATCGCCCTTCCCGGCGCGGCCCGATCCGTGGCGAGCACTTGCTCCCAGTGCCTCAGCGCCGAAGCCGTATCGCCGGACGACATGGCGTCGATAACCGCAAACACCTTCTCCTCACGGTGATGACCGGTCAGCGATTCTATGTCCGCGGGGGTTATTTCCGTCCGCTCGCCGACAAAGGCGGCCAACTTGGAGAGCTCGGCGTCCAGCCATCCCGGCGAATCACCGATCAGCTCCCGAAGGCGCTGAGCGGCGACATCGCTCAGCCGTTTCTGATACGTCTCCCGGGCCCGTCGCACGATCCACGGTGCCAACGCCCTTCGCGACGGAACCTCGCATACCATGATCGTCCCGTTCTTGCCAATGATCCTGTAGAGGCGCGTGTTCTTCGGCAGACTCTGGCAGAGAAGAATCAAACATCCGCTCTGCGCGGGCGCTGAACAGTAACGTTCCAGAGCCTCACGGTTGGCCGAAATGAACTTGTCGGCATCGTCGACGACGACCACGCTGCGCGTTCCCAGCAAGGACAGGGTCCTAGCTCCATCGAGAACGTCGGCGAGGATGGCATTCGACCCGTCGAAGCGCGTCGGACCTACCGAATCCATCTCGGCAGTCAATGCCTCGAGGATTCCAGCAAGCGCCTCGTTGCGCAGGAAACGATCCCGGCCCACAACGGCACACACGGGTTCGACGGCGTTGGACACTTTCTGCATGAACTCCACATCCCCACCACGGCTAAGGATCGACCGGCCGGAAGCTCCGGGAAACCTCGGCCATCAGGGCGAGCCGCTCCCGAGCATCCGCTATCACATCCGAAGCATCCGGGTCTATCCTCGTAGCCCGTGTGTAGCATTCCCTGGCGAGCAACTCGTCGCCCTGAAAGACAGCCAGGTCACCCAGCTTCATCCAGGTTTCGGCATCGTTGGGATTGTACCGCAGAATCGTTCGAAGTCGCTCCGCGGCTGATTCATAGTCTTTCTTCTGCTGATGCACCGACGCCGAACCCAGCAGAGCCTCGCGCATCGTCGGGCGCTGCCCGAGAGCAATCTCGTACGCGTTCAAGGATCGATCAAGATCGCCGACGCGCTGGAGCAGCCCGGCCATGGTCGCGAAAGCCTCGGTTCTGTCCGGATCGAGACGAATCACCTCGCGCAGGCGGGCGATCCCCTCGGCGTATTCTCCGCGGCTCTCGTGGTCGAGCGCGCTCTGGTACAGCCGAGCTACGCGGTCCCTGGCTCTCCCCGAACCGGCCGCCGTTGCGTCCGAGCCCGATCGCCCGAAGTTCGGAATCACCCTGGCCGGGACGACGGGTCGGCTGTCGGGCGGCCCGGGCGGGAGGAGCTCCATCGTCTGCGGGCGACTGTGTGCGTGGTGCCCGCCCCGGTCGCTCACCGTCACCCGCACGCGTACCGCTCCGATCAAGTCGTCGGGCGGTCGCCAGTCGAACCTTCCGGTGTTCGCCAGGTGGTCGATCGAAGCCGGAAACCACTTTTCGTCAGGCGGTCGCTGGTACGCGATCTCAATCGGACGCGGCGTGAGCTGTGTATCGATCGTGGTCCACCGAATCTGCACCGCGCGCCGGCCAAGCGACGTGGTCTGCCGCAGAGGATGCAACTGAACGACAGGCGGCGTGAAGTCGACGAAGACCCACTGCTGAGGTTTCGTGAACGGGCCAGGCGGCCCGCTGGACGCCCCCGTAGCATTCTTCAGAACCAGGAAGAACCCGAACAGGCCCTCAGACGGGGCGTGGAAAGTCATGGGGGACTGCCGGTCCTCGTCGATCCCGTATTGTTGCCAGGTCGACCCGGCGTCAAGCGTGTACCACAGCTCGACAGCGTCGAGAGGCAGCGCCTCCTCGTTCGCCGTGTAGTCGATCTGGAAGATCTGCGATCGCACGCGGGCCGGCTCCTCCCCGGAAGCGCTCGCCGCTGTCATCGAGATCGCCGATCCGCAAACCAGTAGAACCAGGCACCCCTCCCCGATCGGTGTTCGAGGCATCGTCCAACCGCCCTTCTGATGAACTCCTCGCACCGCCTCCATGCGGTGCTTCCGCGGTCCCTTTCATCGGATGCCGCCGCAAGGGCGCTGCACCGGCCCAAAAGGCGCTGCGACAACCCTGGTATCCGGGCTCCCACATCGCTCCGCCCCTCATACCAGGATTGCCATCACGGTCCCCGCCATGCCAATACTGGTATGTCCCGCTTGCGACCCCGCGCGGGTCGTCGCCATCTCTCGAGCATCAAGCCCACCGGCTAGCGGCCGTCGCGCCATCAGGCGGTGGCCCAGGATCGCAACCCGAAGACAGACATCGCCGTTGGACAGGCACGCCTGATGGTCCGGCCTTGCGCTTCGCGCTGTAACTGCTTTCCCCGCAAGAGGTTACGGTTGAGGGATGTCCGGGCTCGCTCCAACGCCGCCTCGCGTCCCTGTCGCTCGAAAGCCCCTCTCGTCGATAAAAACGATGTTCTTGGGCCAAAAAAGGCCGAT
>CBDUZY010000251.1:0-5034 GCA_965371825.1 uncultured bacterium | reverse complement strand
GGGCAAGAAATCATCGAGGTCGACAAACAACGGGAGCTGCAAAGAACATGACGGGCTTGAAGAAGAACGGGATTCCGCGTGTGGTGATTGCGGGCGGGGCTCGCACTCCGGTCGGCGTCAAGTGCGGGACGCTGTGTGAATTCGCTCCGGAAGACCTGGCGGTGCTGGCGTGTGAGGAGGCAATCCGTCGTAGCGGCGTCGCCCGCGAGCGGATAGACGCAGCGGTCGGGGCGAACGTTTATCAGTACACCGCTCCGGGATGCCAGGACATCTACTTCCCGCGCAACGTAGCCCTACGCTGTCACCTCAACACGGAGGTGCCGGCTCTTATGGTCCAGCGGATTTGCGGTTCCGGCTTCCAGACGGTGGTGAACGGCTTCCAACAGATCGCCATGCCGGACACGGTGGACGACACGAAGATTGTCCTGTGCTTCGGCGCGGAGATGATGTCGCGCACCCCGCAAGTCATTCGTTCGCCGCGCACCAAGGCCAACTTCTGGGAGTTTGTCGAGGGCGGCACCGTCGAAGACACCATACTGGCCGGACTCAGACACGATCTTTTTGAGACGGGCATGATGCTCACCGCCGACGAGTACGGTCACAAGATGGGCGTGACCCGTGTGGAGTGCGACGAGTTTGCGGCGTCGTCGCACGCTCGGGCTCGGGCGGCGTACCGCGAGAGTCACTTCAACGGCGGAGACGCCCTCAAAGGCATGTTCGCGGTAGACGGGAAGGACCTTACCGGCAGGCCGGTGCACCTCGCGCGAGACGAGTGCGTGCGGAACACGTCGGTCGAGATCCTCGCGAAGCTCCCCGGCCTCACGCCGAACAAGCTGGTTTCGCCCGGCAACGCCAGTGAGATATGTGACGGAGCCGGGGCGATCGTCGTGGCTGACGGGGCGGTGGCGGAGAAGCTCGGCTTGCCTACGCGGTTCGTTATCGCCGGCTATGGAATCGTGGGCGTCGAACCGCGAATCATGGGGCGGGGACCGGTGCCCGCCATCGAGCAGGCTCTTAAGCGTTCCGGGATTACACAGAAGGACGTGGGGCTGTTCGAGATCAACGAGGCGTTTGCCGCCCAGTACATGGGGGTCGAGAAGGAGCTTAAGCTCGACCGGGAGATCACCAACGTCAACGGTGGGGCGATCGCCATCGGGCATCCGCTTGCCGCGACGGGAACGCGGATGTTGGTGGACCTGATGTACGAGATGGAGCGACGCGGAGTGCGCTACGGATGCGCCTCGGCCTGCGTCGGCGGCGGCCAGGGTATGGCGGTGATCATCGAGGATACGCAGGCAAGCTAGATCAGGTGTTTAACCGCAGAGGGCGCAGAGGACGCGGAGAGAAAACAAGAGTTGAGCCATGGGAGATCTTAATGCCATAACGGAGTCAGTGATCGGGGCGGCTATTGCCGTACATCGGGAGCTTGGCCCCGGTCTGTTGGAATCGGCGTATGAGGCGTGTCTTACGCACGAATTGGTGAAGCGAGGCTCGTCGGTAGAACGCCAGAAGGCTCTCCCCGTGGTTTACCGCGGTGTTAAAGTGGATTGTGGCTATCGCATCGACCTATTGGTCGAGGATTCGGTGATAGTCGAGCTAAAGTCCGTGGAGAAATTGGAGCCGATCCACACTGCGCAGCTGCTCTCATACTTGAAGTTGTCTGACCGCCGTGTGGGACTGTTGATTAATTTCAACGTAAAGGTCTTCACGCAAGGCATACGGAGACTGGTCAACGGGCTTCCGCGGGCTCACGACCCAGTCCATTGCGATACCTAGGAAGAAGATGAGCCACCGAGAACTTCTCGCGATAAGAGATGGAAGTTCAAGGGGAGGTAATCCGACATAGTGACTGCATTCGTGAGTGAATTCAGAGTCTCCCCGGAAGGCCTCGTCGAACAGAATTCCCCTCTCTGCGCTCTCCGCGCTCTCTGCGGTGAGGCGGAGCGGGAGTCTTCGGCGTGAACAGGACGGTCGAATCCCTAATGATGATGGAACAACGACGATGAATCGAGCATTCTCTTTCGGCGACAGATCGGTCGAGGCCGTGGTCACACGGATTAACGAGCTTCGCTGCATTGCCGTGATCGGTGCGGGTACGATGGGTCAGGGCATCGCCATCGATCTTCTGAGAAAGACCGACTGCGAGCTGATCCTCCTAGACGTCCAGGCCGAGGCTCTGGAGCGGGCAAAGAGTCGCCTGAACGACCTGTGGAAGAGCGAAGTCAAGGGATTTCGGCTCCGCAAGGAAGACGCCGAAGCCCTGGAGAAGCGGGTCACCTACACGCAGTCATACGATGAACTAAAGCGAGTGGACATCGTCTGGGAGGCGGCCACGGAGCGAAGCGAGATAAAAGCCAAGATCTTCCAGTCGATCGAGAAGCTCTGTGACATCGAGCGATTGGTTGCCGTCTTCTCCAACACCTCGTCGCACACGACCGCGGAGCTGGCTGAGTTGTTCACCTCGGCTGCTTTTCGAGAGCGGTTCCTGACCGTACACGGGTACTTCCCCTTCGAGGCCAATCGACTCATCGACGTGATGAAGGGCAAGTACGCCTCGAACGAGACCTTCCATCTCGGGGTGATTTTCGCCGATCAGATTCTGGAAAAGACCGTGATTGCCCTACCGGTCGACCATCACGGCTACATCACCGACCCGATCTTCCAGGCCATGGGCGCGATCATCTCCTGGGACGTTGAGACCTCGGACGACATCGTACAGCTCGGAGGCCTGTGGGACCTTTTCACCGCTAACCCGTTTACGGTGCTCGATCAGACCGGTCACATGCCCTACACGGAGTCGTCCAATCACCTAGGTGAGGCGTTGCCCCGGACCGACCGACTCCGCAGTTTGTACAAGCGCGACGGCAAACACTACCCGGACTGGATCGCCCGGCTCGAGCAGAGGGGCGACATCGGCCTCGCCGGCAAGTCACGCAAGGGCTTCTACTCCTGGAGTGAGAAGGGCAGGCCCAGGCCTGTGAAGGTGTTGGACCCCAAGAGCAATAAGTACGTCGCCATCGGAGAGATCTCGCGGAAGGACTTTTGGTCGTACTACGAAGCAGGGGAACGCGACCGCCGGGCGGGCAAGATCAAGAGCGCCGACTCCTTGATACACGTTGCCTGTGCCGATGATGAAGGTGGGCGCGCGTTCAGGCGCTACGTGCTGCCCATTTGCCTGTACGCACTGGACATGATCCAGGACCGTGTTGCCACTCCGGGTCAGATCAACATTTCCACACGCGCCGGGCTTCGCTACAAGGTGGGACTCGTAGAACTGATCGACAAACTGATCGAACATTTGACAGTCGACGGTGTCCTGGAACTTGTTCGCCGGGCACGCGACGAGAACGGCGATGATAAGTACATGGTGGAGATGCTCGACGTCGACGGCGTTAGCGGTCCGCGAAAAGACATTCCCTGCCTGCTTCACGAGATGAAGAAGCGAAACTTCGACCGTCTATTGGGGTACGGCAGACACTACGGCACTCCCGTCGCCGAGTTGGACCCGAGCACCGGCGAGTATCGCGGCTCATATCTGGATCTGAAGTTCTACGAACCTTCCTCGAAGGATCGAGTGGCCAGCGTCGTGTTCAACAACCCACTTCGCGGGAACGTGTTCAACCGGGCGGTGATCGATCAGTTGACCCACGCGTGTGCACGGGTGTTTATGTTGCATCGCGAGGGTAGGTGCGGAGCGACGCTCTTTTGCGCTGCCGGCGAAGGAATGCGAATGCTCGGAGCGGACGCCAGGGAGTTCAACCGTGGTTGGTTCGAGCGAAGTAAGGGTTACGCACCACTTACCGAGTCGGCGGCCGCCGACTTCACCCGCAACGCAATGAGATTGTTCCGCACGCTACAACAAAGCCCGGTGGCGACGGTAGGTGTTTTCGGGGAGAAGTGGGGTGGCGGTGCGGAGTTCAGCTACTTCCTCGACCTTCGCTACGACGTTCGCGGGTTCGGATACGTCTTCGACACCCTCGATCGTGAGACTCACTGGCGCCAGAAGAACACGTACAATCAGCCGGAGCTGGACTTCGCGATCCTGGCCGGGTTCGGGGCCGTCGGCGAACTAAAGCGATTGGGCATGGGCGACTCGGTAATCTTGGAGATGTTTGATCAGGGATTGACCGCCGACCGGGCCTATGAGGTCGCCCTTAGCAACGGCGTTTTCGACAGCGACTTGGAGGCTCTGCGCCGCGGATACGAGCGAGCCCGCAACATGGCGAAAGACGCTCCCTGGTCACGGGCTTTGTTCAAGCACGAGCTTGCCCGCGGGATCGACGATGAAGCCCTCGCCATAGAAACCGGCGAGACCTTCAACCCCAAGAAGAACCCCTTTGTCAGCACGGGCTTGCTCGCCCTCCTCGACCGCGGAGCGAGAGCGCCCAAGATGAACTACGTCTGCACGAACGTGAGGCTACCCGGCTGGCAATACCCCACCGAGAACGGGCTGGCGGATACAAGCGCAAGCGAAGCGGAGAACACGAACACTGGAGGAGAGTAGGTGTGGTAATCTGTCACTGCACTTCACGGATCATTCCGCACCAAGCGGCTGGATCGGACGAGAAGAGGGCTTCGCACCGCGCCCTCGCATCGCGGTTCCGTGCGCATTACCGCAAGACCGTCTCGCCGACTTCCGGCTGATCGAGGGTGGTTACTCGCCCGAGCAGGCCGTCGCCGAGGCAAAGCGATGCCTCCAGTGCGACCTCCGCCTGCAAATCACTCAACCTTCATTGCCACCGGAGAAGTGGCTCACCTTCGACCGTTCCGAAGTGGATCGTGTCCCTACTGTCGAGGGCGTCTTCGTCCTTGCCGATTCAGAGAAGAAGCCGCTTTCGATCAAGGGCACCGAGGACATCCACGCCAGCCTCGTCGAGAGGCTGGAAACAGGGACTGAGGCTCGGTTCTTCCTCTGGGAAGAGGACCGCATGTTCACCAAGCGGGAGAGCGAACTCATTCAGCAACATCTCGAGCAACACGGCGAGCTGCCCGGCGGCGGAGATGACGAACTGGACGACCTCTTCTAGGCATCGA
>CBDUZY010000250.1:0-5036 GCA_965371825.1 uncultured bacterium | reverse complement strand
ATCCCCTGCCGGACATCGAAGACTTCGACGCGCTCCTGACTCGTATCTGCAAGGACGTGTCCGAAAGCGCCAAGATCACGATCGACCTCGATTCCAAGGATCGCGAGAAACTGATCCAGGCGGCGCTCGGTCTGACACTCCAGGAGGCCGAGAACGTCTTCGCCAAGACAATCGTCAACGATGGTACTCTCAACGCCGACGACGTGTCAGTAGTTTTCTCCGAGAAGCAGCAGATCATCCGTAAAAGCGGCCTGCTCGAGTACTACGATTCGCCAACCGACGCCGGTGATGTCGGCGGGCTTGATCTTCTGAAGGATTGGCTTGCCAAACGGTCGCTGGCGTTCTCCGACCGCGCCCGGCAGTTCGGCCTCCCGGCTCCCAAGGGAGGGCTGCTGGTTGGCGTGCAAGGATGCGGCAAGAGTCTCTGCGCCAAGGCTGTCAGCCGCATGTGGAACATGCCGCTCTTGCGATTCGATATGGGGCGAATGTTCGCCAGCCTCGTCGGCTCGTCGGAAGAGAACGTCCGCCGGGCGATCGCCGTGGCCGAGAGCATCGCCCCCGTGGTCCTCTGGGTCGATGAGATCGACAAGTCCTTCAGCGGTTCTCAGGGGTCGGCGAACACCGATGGCGGCACGACCGCCCGCGTCATGAGCACCTTCCTGACGTGGCTCAGCGAAAAACAGAAGCCTGTCTTCGTCCTGGCGACGGCCAACAACATCAGTCAACTTCCGCCCGAGCTGCTTCGCAAGGGGCGTCTCGATGAGATTTTCTTTGTCGATCTGCCCAACCTCGAAGAGCGGGCCGAGATCTTCGAGATTCATGTGCGAAAGCGCGACCGCGATCCCGCCGGCTTCGACCTGGCGGAGCTAGCCACGGCGGGCGAAGGATTCAGCGGGGCCGAGATTGAGGAAGCCGTTATCAGCGCACTGTATGACGTCTTCTACCTCGGCAAACAACTGGAGACTGCCGACGTCTTGAAGAGCATCAAGGAAACCGTGCCGTTGTCGCGGACTATGGCCGAAGAGATATCGGCGCTGCGATCGTGGGCCCAAGGTCGCGCCAGGTACGCCTCGCGCCGGCCGGAAGCCTCGTCGCCCGAAGCGCGGCGAAAGCTGGAGATATGAGTGGTTCATAGCGTTATGAAAGGGAGATGTTGATGAGCGCCATATGTGTGCTTACGCCCCTGGTCATTACATCTTGGCCCGCCATCACCGCAGCCGTCTTGGGCGCCGCGGCCAGCATGGGGTTTTCGGTCGTTGGTCCGGAGCTACACGAGGACCGAACGAAGCGGCGAAGGAAGGTCGAGACGGAGATCGAGAACAGCGAGGTTATTGCCGACGGCATCGAACCTGGCAAGAGCATCGTTGTCCAGAAAGGGAACATGACGATCGAGTTCGGTCAGGACCATCGCGGACGATGCACCGTGTGTGTCACCAGCGACAAGCACTCCGACGAGGAGCTCAAGAAAATCGGCCAGGAGGTGGCCGGCCGCGTGGTCCAGCAGTTCGCCTACAACAAGCTGGTTACCGAGCTAAAGGCCCGCAACTACTCCGTCGTCGATGAGGAAGTACTGGCGGACGACTCGGTACGGCTTCGTATTCGCCTATAGAGGACGGGCATCCTTCGGAGATCCACTGACATGGAAAGACCTGAGTTCGAAGTCGTTATCAGCAAGACGGGCAAGGTCACAGTCGAGGTCAAGGGCGTCAAAGGCCCGCGCTGCCTGGAGTACGCCGACCTGATCAGGGAGATTGTCGGCAAAGAGGAGAGTCGGCAGCTCACCGCGGAATACTACGCACCCGATTCGAAGGTGCGCATTAATACACAGGTAAAAGACTCGTCAGCCGGTTGACACCGGCGCAGAGCGTAGCGCCCCATGCGATGCTGGAACTGTGGATTCGAGAACATGCCAGGATCGCAGGCGTGCGGCCGGTGCGCAAGCACGCTCGACCTGGCCGGGGTGGATGTCGAACCGCCACGCGCCTCCGGGTTTCGCACAGCCACGCTACTACAGCGTGCCCGATACAGGCTGCGCTCGCTCTTACCGAACCTCTCCAGTTTGAGACTGCGCCTAAAACGCATCACGCCCGAGCCGCTGGATCACGACGCCCTTGCCTGGTCGTTCATACCGGGGCTGGGGCACCTCCGTAGCGGCCGGCGTCTGGGTAGCGTCCTTCTGCCCGCCTGGCTCATCCTGCTAATGCTAACCGTCGCCAGCCTCGGAACGGGCTGGACGGGGCTGTGCGTCTCGCTGATGGTCGCGATCCATGCCCTGGCGATAGTCTCGCTCTTTGCATCCAATTTGGACTATGAGCGGTTCTTTATGCGGGCTGCTTTTGGTTTGGTGATCTTCCTGGGTCTGCATTTCTTCGTGTACGAGCCGGTTGGCTGGTTCGGTTCTCGTTTCATCATGCCCGTACCGATTAACGGTGCGGTCAGAGGTGACGTACTCGCCCGTGGAGACGGGCTAATCTTCGAAGGACCATGGATGCGGCCTGACTCGTTTTCTCGCGGAGATCTAGTGATCTACCGCATCGATGAGATTCAGGGGATGGGGTATTACATTCGCTCCGGGTTTGGCATTGATCGCGTTGTCGGCGTGCCGGGGGACCGCGTGCAAGTCACCGGCGGGCAGTTACTGATAAACGAAAGCCCGCCGCATTCCGGAGAGGGCCCGCTCGGCCGCCTGCCGGCGTTGGACGGACTGGACATCGAGCTTGGCTCGCGTGACTATGCGATATTCCCGACGCTGCTTCGTCGCGACTTCTTTCTCGACGGCCAGCGTCGTCTTCCTCCCGGCCTCGCCCGTCGGTTGAGTGTGGCGGAGTATGAGCGCATACTGGGGCGTGCCATACTGCGCGTGCATCCCCTGTCCCGCTTTGGACGGATCGAGTAAGGAGTAACGAGGATGGTGCCGGGCAGATTCGCTAATCTCGAGTTCGACGACGAACACCAGGAAGACTCCGGAGTCTTTGAACAGGTTCTCGCCAACGAGGTCGGAGCGCCGGAGTTCTTGGCCCGCGCGGACGAGGAATACCGTTGGGGCCGGTTTGATACGGCGTTGAGATTGTATACCCGCGCGCTGCAGGAGGACCGTGCAACGATCCCGGCGTGGGTCGGCCAAGTCCAGATGCTAGTCCAGCTCGACGAGTGCCACGAGGCACGCGTCTGGAGCGACAAGGCCCTGGAGCTGTTTCGCAACAACGGCGAGCTGCTGGCGGCCAAAGCCCAAGCCTGTATTCGACTGAATGATCTGAAAACGGGGTTCACGTGCAGCGACGCGTCGCTTCAAGCTCCTGGTGCTTCGAGGTGGCGCTGGCAGGTTCGCGGCGAGATGCTCCTGGCCAAGGGGGAGAGGCACCATGAGGAGTGCTTCCGCAAGGCACTCATAGAAACGACAGCAGACTGGTTCGACCGGATCGTGATTGCTCGAATATATGTGTACTACGGCCGCGTCACGAACGCCCTAGGCTACATCAAGGAAGCACTTGAGTCCGAGCCGGCAAACGGCTACGTCTGGTTCGAGATGGGCAACTGCCAGAAAGCACTGGCGCTGGATTCGGCAGCCCGCAGCAGCTATCAACGCTGCCTGGAACTGCGATCCGACTACCGTCCGGCTCAGGAAGCTCTGGTTTCGCTTACAGGACCGCGCTCGTTTTGGGAATGGGCTCGCGGCGCCCTTCGCCGCTGGAGACGATAATGACCATAGAGCAACTCCTGCGCGCCGGCAGGAAACACAATGCCAGCGACATCCACATTGTCGTTGGAATGCCCCCCGTCTTCCGGGTCGACGGAGAGATCGTTACGGCCAAGGGAGAGCCGATCGATGCGGAGACCGCGACGGCCCTCGCCCACGAGAGCCTGAACGAGGAGCAGAAGCGGCGCCTGGAGCGCGACTGGCAGTTGTGCTATTCGACGGCGTTCGGCGAGCGGGATCGAGCACGGATTACAGTCTACTACCGCAACGGCGTGCCCGAACTGTCCATCCGCCTGAGCGAGTTGGCGATTCGGACACGCGAAGAGCTTCGACTTCCTGGAATCGTCGATGAGATTGTACGTCGTCCATACGGCCTGTTCCTGATCACCGGACCGACCGGAGTCGGAAAGACCACCACCCTCCACTATGCCCTAGACCAGATCAACCGCGAGAGTCGCAAGAAAATCGTGACAATCGAGGATCCGATCGAATACACGCATGAGTCCAGGCGGGCCCTGGTCATTCAGCAGGAAGTCCTGACCGACGTACATTCGTTCCACCAGGCCTTGCTCCACGTACTCCGCCAGGACCCGGATGTGATCTGCATCGGTGAGATGCGCGACCGGGAGACGATGTACACAGCACTGATGGCAGCCGAAACCGGCCACTTCGTGATCGCCACACTCCACACACCTGACACGGTTCAATCGGTCCAGCGGATCGTCTCGGCGTTTCCGGAGGGTCAGCAGACCGAGGTGCGCCTCATGCTCGCCAATACCGTACAGGCCATCATCGCCCAGCAGTTGCACCCCGACGCCCAAGGTGCGCAGCGAGTCTTGTGCTGTGAGGTTCTGGTGGGCACCCACGGTGTGCGGCACCATATTCGTGAGAACACGATCCACAAGCTGTACACGGAGCTGCAAGCCGGAAGAAAACACGGGATGATCACCATGGACCACGCTCTATTGGAGCTGTACCAGAAGGGAGACATCACTTACGACACTGCCCTGACGGCCGCCCGTGACCCATCAACGATCGAGAAGCGGTCGGCGTAACACCCCTGACTCCACGTGTACGCTCTCCTTTCACCCGGTCAGGGTTGCCACCCGTGGGATGTTCAAGGCGGAGGCGAGGCTTGGCACTCGAACGACTAGGCCCGCCGCCGGAGGCCGCAATCGTTGGCAGCTGCGTCGGCTTTCGCGGCGGCGCGCACCTCTCGCTCGGTCCTCGCCCGCTCGGCGAACTCGTGCACGTCGCCCACCAATTCCTCAACCCGGTCGTCCGAAATGCCGGACACCCAGTCGTTGCAGAACGCCCTTTTGAGTAGCCGCATGTCCTT
>CBDUZY010000249.1:0-5037 GCA_965371825.1 uncultured bacterium | reverse complement strand
GTCGATCCGGGCTGGTACGGCGACCCGCCGCGCGGTCCGCATCTGGCGTATTACATCATCTTGACCGATTTCACCGTCCCGGTCCGGGAGGCGTTCTTCGTCGATGCTCACACAGACGAAATCCTCGATCAGTGGAACCTGGTGGAGACATCTCTCTACCGGGAAGTGTTCGATGACTCCCTTGGCTGGACCGTTCGCTTTGAAGGCGACCCGCCGACGGGCGACCCGGACTCGGACGCGGCCTACGACTACACCGGCGATCTGTACGGCTACTTGTACCGGGCGTTCGGCCGCGACAGTTACGACGACGCGGGCTCGACGATGGATGTGACCGTCCATCTCCAGAGCGACAGTTGCCCGAACGCCTTCGGCGGCGGCGGGTGGAGCTATTTCTGCACCGGAACCGCGGTCGACGACATCACCGCTCACGAGTGGGGCCACAGCGTCACCCGCTGGACCGCCGATCTGATGTACAAGAACCAACCCGGGCAGCTCAACGAGTCGTACTCTGACATCTGGGGTGAGGTTGTCGACTTGCTGAACGGCAATGCGACGTTTCCCGGCCCGCCGACCGACCCCGCAAACGGTCCGCCGTTTTGGCCCACGCCCGCGGGTTATGTGGGACCCGGCACCGACACACCCAACGATCTTCGCCTAACCGGTGAGTGCGCGGTCGGCGTGGCCCTCGACGTCAACGCTCCACCGGGCATAGCAGGAACATACCTCGCAGCGCCGGCGAGTTTCGGCCCTGTACTGGACGCGACAGGCGTGACCGGAGACGTCTCGTTGGCCGAGCCGGCCGACGCGTGCAGCGCGATAACCAATCCCGGTGCGATTACGGGCAAAGTTGCCCTGGTAGATCGAGGCGCGTGCTACTTCTCGACCAAGGTCAAGAACTGCCAGGACGCCGGCGCGATCGCCGTCATCGTGGCTAACAACATCCCCGGACCTCCCAGCAACATGAGTGCAGGGTCACCCGATGTAATCACCATCCCGTCCGTGATGGTAACCCAAACGGACGGCGCCACGATCCGCTCTACGGCTGGTAGCGATACGGTCAACACCACGATGCGGGGCATCGGCTCCGGCGGCGTGCGCTGGCTCGCGTCGGAGGACTCGACCGCTTTCGGCGGGGCGATCCGCGACATGTGGGAGCCGACCTGTCTGGGAGACCCCGACCGGGCTAATCATCCCTTCCAGGTCTGCAACCCGAACGACAACGGCGGCGTTCACAGCGGCAGCGGCATTCCCAACCACGCATTCGCGATCATGTCCGACGGAAAAAGCTTCAACGGTTACACCGTAGGCGGGATCGGGATCATCAAGGCGGGGGCAGTCTGGTACGGAGCGTTAACGAATTACCTGACCAACATCTCGGACTTTAGGGACGCTTACTGGGCCGTCAATCAGGCGGCGGCCGATCTGGTAGCCAGCGGAATCCCGGTCAAGGATCCGCGTGACGGCTCCGATTACGGTCTGTTCACCGCTGCGGACGCCTTGGAGGTCGACAAGGCCCTGCTCGCCACGGAAATGAACACCGTTGGATTATGCGGGGCGACGGCCGACGTTCTAAACCCGGATCCGCCCGATCGCTGCCCCGGCAGCACTACCATCTACAGCGATGACTTCGAGAGCGGCGTGGGCGACTGGACCGTATCCAACACAGGTCCTTTGGGGCCACCGACCCCATACGACTGGATCCTGGACTCCGGAGGACTGCCCTTTGGGCGCACAGGTACCGTCTGGTACTGCGAAGATCCTTTCTTCGGAAACTGCGACACTGATGGCGAATCAGCCCTGCACTCACTGTTCAGCCCCGTGATCGGCCCCCTGCCCGGTTACCTTCCCTCACCAACGCTCGCGTTTGCGCACTACGTGCAAACCGAGCTGTGGTGGGACGGCGGCAACGTGCGAATCAGCGTCGATGCGGGTCCCTGGCAGTTCATTCCCGGCAGCGCTTTTCAGTACAACCCGTACAACGAAACCATCGCCCCCAGCAGCACCAACCCCCTCGCGGGCGAGCGGGCCTGGTCGGGCGAATCAATGCTGGGCGGCGGATGGGGCACGTCGCTCGTCGACCTGAGTGGTTACCTCTCGGGTGGCGAGACCGTTCAGTTCCGGTTCGACTTCGGCAAGGACGCCTGCGGCGGCGACCTCGGATGGTTCGTCGACGACTTCGAACTCTACACATGTGCGTCGACAGCCGAGGCGTGCTGCTACGAATCCGCGCCGACCGTGTGCACTGAACTCGCGCCCGACGCTTGCCTCGACGATCTGGGAACTCCCGCCGGCGCCGGCACAACCTGCGACGGAGACTGTGACACCGACGGCGTCGCCGACACGTGCGAGCTGGCCCTCGGTACCGACGCGGACTGCAACGAAGACGGGACACCCGACGGATGCGAGATCACGGCCGATCCGACGCTCGACGAGAACGAGGACGGCATTCTCGACGAGTGCCAGATTCGATACGTTGACGTAACGCGCGCAGGAGGCGTCGTTGCGGGTGCCATCAGCGACGGAACCACTTGGGAAACGGGCTACGTGTACCTCCAGGACGCCCTGATCGCGGCGGCCGCTTCCGGCGGAGAGATAACGGAGATCTGGGTGGCCGAGGGGGTCTACCACCCGGACGACCAAAGCTGCGTGCTCCACGAAGACTGCGCGATGGCGCCAGGAGCTTGCATAGACGGTCAGTGCGTCTGGAGCCCGCAGACGATTGCCAGCCGGGAGACGAGTTTCTACTTGGCTACCGGTGTTACCGTCTACGGCGGTTTTCCCGGCGCGTCCTCGATGCCCACTCCGGAAGACAGAGATGAGTTGTCCGACCGCGACCCCGGCACCTACGAGACCATCCTCAGCGGCGACCTGGGTGACGACGACGTGCCGGAGGAGTTCCCCGACGGACCGAGCCACAACGACAACACCTATCATGTCGTGACGGCCGACGGTCCCGGCGGATCGGGCGGCCTCGACGGCGTGACCGTCACCGCCGGCAACGCCGACGCGGACAGCGGTCCGCATGGGAACGGCGGGGGCGTACTGATCCTGGCCGCCAACCCCACACTGGCAAACTGCAAGATCGAGGGCAACTACGCGTACGACATGGGCGGTGGTCTATACGTCGACAGTGCCGCGTTGCCCGTCACGCTGACCAACTGCCGGATCCTCGGCAATCACGCCGACACCCGCGGCGGCGGCGGCTTAGGAGCTCTTAACGGCGAAGTTGACGCGAGCGGCGTGGTGTTCCGCGGAAACACGGCCACGGTCGGCGCGGCTATGCGTCTGGGGATTGGCGCCTCGATGAGGCTCAACGGCTGCACCGTGATCGGCAACACCGCCGACACCGGCGGTGTCTTCAACGAGGGTCTCCTTACCGCGGTCTCCTGCGCGTTCGAGGGCAACGTCGCCGACCTCGGCGGCGGGATCCTGAACAGAGGGTACGCCGAGCTGATCGGCTGCAGCTTCGTGGGCAACAGGGCCCATGACAGCGGAGGCGCGGTCCTGTCACAGCTCTTCGGCGAACCCGTCAATCCGCTGGGCCTCGAGGCGGTCAACTGCATGTTTGCGGGCAACGAGTCCGGGCAGGGTGGCGCTGTGGCGGTCACCGACAGCAGCGACGTCGGCTTGACACCTATCAACACATTAACCAACTGCGTGTTCGTTGGGAACCGAGCCCTTATGTACGACGAATTGACCGGAAATCTCATTGGCGGTTGGGGCGGCGGTCTCGTCATCGGGGTGAGCGCGGAACCGGCGCGGCCCTCGGTCGTCTCCAACTGCTCCTTCACCGACAATCTTGCCGGCGCTCTCGGTGGTGGTGTCTACAGTGCCGCGGCCGTGACCGTCGAGAACTCCATCCTCTGGGGCAACCTGGACGCGAACGGAACGAACACCGGCGAAACCGCTCAGATTTCGGGCACCGGCGGCACCGTGACCGTGTCCTACAGCTTGATCCAGGGTCTCGACCTTTACGCGGGAGACGGCAACATCGACGGCGATCCACTCTTTGGGAACACCGTCGTTGGTGACTTGCGGCTTTCAACCGGCTCACCTGCGATCGACGCCGGTAACACGCCGGCCGTGCCCGACGACTGGGCCGACCTCGACGACGACGGTATCACCGCTGAGCGTACTCCCATCGACCGCCAGGGTGCTCCGCGAGTCATGGACGACTTCGATACGCCTGACACCGGCGTGCCCGGCTCGCCGGTGGTCGAGATGGGGGCCTTCGAGTACTTCCCGGAGGACTGCAACAGCAACGGCCTGCCGCCCGAGTGCGACATCGACTGCGCCGCTCTTGACGGAGCGTGCCAGGTACCGCGTTGCGGCCGAAGCGACGACGTCAACACCGACGGCGTGCCCGACGACTGCGGTACGTTCACAAGTGAGTGCACGACGCAAGGTGAGGAAGACTACTGGACCTGCTGCGAGAACTGGGACCTGCCCGTCACTTGGTGCTACCCCGACGACGACGACAACGCCGCCGGCGTTCACGCCACGCTGGGATTGCCCACGGGGGCACCGCCTCTGGCGAACGTCTTCGTCGACGACACCGTCGTCATTCCCGCGATGACACTCAACCGCGGCTCGACTGTCCGCGTCACCCAGGCCCCCGGATTGGGAGATCTGATCTTCTCGGGTAAGGCCCGGTGGGAGCTGGGCGGCCAGGTTTGGGTAGACTTCGACCGCGTCATCGACATGGTGAGCCGGACGAATTTCGATCCGATCTCAGGTTCAACAGTCGATCCATATGACCCCAACCCGTTCTTCGGGGTGGGTCCGTGGGCGCTGGCGGACTTGACGGATCCCGAACCCTGGCTCCTCGTCGCCCCGGAGGCGGTGTACGGACCGAACCCGCTAGGCGCGGATCCGAGTATCTCGGCCTCGCTGATCGGCCACAAGATCGTCATTCTCGGCGGCGACATTCTAACCGACCAAATGGGCGGCATCGTTGAGCTCACCGGCACTATGAGCCTTACGACCCGCGGCGATCTCGTCATGGTCGGCGGATACCTGCCCGGCCTCGCTTCGCGC
>CBDUZY010000248.1:0-5038 GCA_965371825.1 uncultured bacterium | reverse complement strand
CCCCGAGCTCCGGTTCCGGACCCCCTCGGTTCACACGTGGATAAGAACCGCTATATATCGATGGTGATTCCCGATTCGGAGGTGGAAACGGCCATCCGCGTGAGGTTGACGTCGCTGCACCACCCCGCCGCACCGGAGGTCGTGCAGGACTTCGGTGACTGGGAGGGCAACTACCGTTGGGTTAACAGTTACAAGACGTGCCAGGGCGGGAGCGAACCTGCCGACGTGTGGGATGTCGAGTTCCTCGACACCGTGTGCGACGACCAGGCGGGCTGCGATGCCCGCGGCCGGGGCGGCACTTGCCTGCCCCAGACGGTCTGCCGCGATTCGGCGAACTTCTCGACGACGTTCAGATGCGCCCGCCTAGGCTGTGACCCCGAGTACTACCTTTGGGCCGAGGACCTCGGCGGCGAGACGTTGCACGTAACCGGCGCGGCGGTTGTTCCGAGTTCCGAGTACCGTGTGGCGCAGCTGGCGGCGAATTGTGCCGGGAGCGAGGGTACGTGCACGGCCGTCTCGAACGAGTTGTCGATTGCGACTTGCCAGTTTGGGGACGTCGATCCGCTGACAGAAGGACTGGGCGTCTTGGACATCGCCCGTGTCGTCGATCACGTGAAGGGCAAGCCGTATCCAACAACTTGGCCACCGGCTCCGGGAACGGCGCTGTTCAAACCGCGCGTGCATCTACGTCCCAACGTGCCGGATGCTCTCGGCGAAAACGTGGGAGTGCTCGACATCGCCACAGCCGTAGACGCCGTGAAGGGGAATGCCTACTGGCACTTCGGCCAGTTTGGACCATGCACGGATGCATGCCCTGGTGAGGTGGTGTGTCCGTAGAGCTGTGTCAGGCGGCTGACGCCACGAACGCACTAAGCGTTGCTACGGCAGGACTACCTGGACGAGCAACAGAACGACTGCGGCGGCGGCGCTGCCCATCGCGCAGCCGTAAAGAAACCCGCGGGTCGTGAATGTCTCGAGCACTTTCTGCTCGGGCGTCTGAGGCTGTCGCGGCGGACGGACGACTGGTGCGTTCGTCGGATGGCTGAGCCCCGATCCTAGCCTGATGGCTGAGCGCCGTTTCGGCTCGTCGCGAACTTCGCTGCCGGGGCACTTTGCGGAAGGCAGGAACTCTGACCGGCCGCGGATCGGGATGAACCGCTTGGGGCGTGACTCGCCTGGTTTATCTTCCAGGTACTCGTCGATCATCTGCTGCGTGTACAGTCTTGCGGCTCGACCTCTGGAGCGATTCCGCCTGGCTTTGCCGGAAAGACCGCGGCGACCGCCGGGTTGCTGACTCCGTTTGCCGTGCTCGGTGGTGTGCATGACTTGGCCTCCCTGCGTGTGGCAGTTGTCTGGCGCGAGCGCTCGAATCCGAGTGACCCGGCCGTCGATTTCAGATTATCGTCACGACTCGACCTGATCAAAGAGCCAAAGACCCTGGCGCTGGATGACTCCGTCAGTATGGGCAACATGGTATAAGTGGGGATAAATCATGGCAGTCCGTCAGGGGGTATGGTGGCTGTAGTCCAACTGTGGCAGGTCTCGATCAGCCTGTGTGGCGATCCACGCGGCTCGAATCCGAGGCTACGCTTTCCGCGGCTTGACCCCCATGAAGTAGCTCCGGCTCGAAGTCCACCCGGAGGGGAGTGGATCCAGGTGAGACCGCTCCGTCGAGGGCGTCCACGAGTGCTCGAAGACACAGCAACTGCGCCGTCGACATGTATGGTCCTATGACCGGTGGTGTCACTCGGATCCGGATCGCGTGTGGATGCACTTCCGATTGGCGCTGAGCGCACCACCTGCTGGCCCGGGATGGGCGACCGGTGTCGTCGATGAAGAAGTGGCTTTGGGAGTTCTCGGATCGCGCCGCCAGCCAAGTTCCGGTGTGCGGCGTTCTCGGTCCGGCTACGACCTCGACCTGGTCCCAGAGTTCAGGGTCGATAACGACGGCATTGTTGACGAGTGAGTGCGCCAGGCTGACCAGCTGAGGTTGGGAAAGCGGTTCGGGCGGTGGAGGGATGGACGGATCCATCCAAGCGAGCAGGGTGGCAGCGCCGGTCATCGCGCCGACAAGGCACGCCAGCACGGTAATCGTCCTCGCTCGCTGGTCCATGCGTCGGGTGCGGAAGTTGATGTCAGTGTTCCAGAGTTCAGTCCATTGATGTGCGGTTCCACCACACCGCCGACTGTGTCGGACGAGCATCGCCGCTTCGAGAGCAAACGCTTGGTGTCCTAGTCGCCCGTACCTTAGTCATCGGCAAGAGAGGTGTAGATACTTCTGTGATTCTGGGTTAGGCGTCGAAGTGTGCGGTGCCTACTTGCCACAAAAATCGATGATGCGTGCGATTTCTCGGCGAAGGTCGGCGCGATCGACGATACGGTCGACGAAGCCGTGCTCGAGCATGAACTCGGCGGTTTGAAACCCCTCGGGAAGCTCGGCATTGATCGTATTGGCGATGACCCGCGGTCCTGCGAATCCGATCATCGCCTTGGGCTCGGCAAGTATCACGTCGCCGAGGCTGGCGAAGCTGGCAGCTACGCCCGCCGTAGTCGGATCGCTGGCGACGACGATGTACAGACCGCCGGCATCGTCCAAGCGGGCGAGAGCCGCAGAGGTCTTAGCCATCTGGACCAGCGAGATCATACCCTCTTGCATCCGGGCACCGCCCGATGACGTCACGATGACCAGAGGGAGGTTGTCGTCGATGGCCCGCTCGATCGCCCGGGTGACCTTCTCGCCGACCACCGCTCCCATCGAGGCCATGATGAAGGACGGGTTCATCACCCCCAGAATGACCGCCCGGCCGCGAATGAACGCTCGGCCGACGAGGACCGCCTCCAATTCCCCCGTCTTGGCTTGTTCCTTCTTTAGCCGCTCCGAGTATGGAATCCGGTCCTTGAACTTGAGCGGATCGGTAGAACGGAGGTCCTTGGCGAACTCCTCGAACGAGTCCGGATCGACTAGCTGCTCGATACGAGTCCGGGCATCGACGCGGCGGTGGTGGCCACACTCCGGGCAGACGAAGAGTGCCTCAGCCACCTCCTTCTCGTAAACCATGTGCTCGCACTTGGCACAACGCGTCCACAGCCCGGCAGGTACTCCGACTTTCTCGTCAACCATGGTTAATCTCTCGGTGCGTCGGGCGGAATATCCTCAAGGCATATAGGATACCGTGCCTGGCGGCGATGGGAAAGAACCGAACTCGGTCAGGAGGGAGTGGTCTTGCCGGCGGCCTCGGTGGCGAGGTCGTGAAGTCGGAGCATGGCCGCGGGCGGGTCCTCGGTGCCGAAGATCGCGCTCCCGGCGACGAAGGTGTCTGCCCCGGCCCCGGCTGCCCGGCCGATCGTGTCCGGGTCGATTCCGCCGTCGATCTGAAGGCGTTGATCATCCCGGAGTCGCCCGCGCAGCTCGGTCACCTTTCCCAGCACATCGCCGATGAACTTCTGGCCGCTGAACCCGGGCCAAACGCTCATCACCAGCACCAGATCCACCCGGTCGAGGATCGATTCGATTGCTCCGATCGGTGTGGTCGGGTTGAGGGAGACGCCGACCGACGCTCCAAGCGAGTGGATGTGCTCGACCACCGCCGCGGGGTCTTCGGTCGCCTCGATGTGGAACGTCAAGAGGTCGCAACCGGCCTTGATGAACGGCTCGGCGTAGCCCTTGGGGTCCGAGATCATCAGATGGGCGTCGAAGAAGAGCTTCGTGTGCTTTCGTAGCGACTTGATGATCGGCACGCCGAAGCTGATGTTGGGCACAAAGTGGCCGTCCATCACGTCCAGGTGCAGCACCGTCGCCCCGGCAGCTTCGATGGCTGCCACGTCCTTAGCCAAGCGAGCAAAGTCCGCAGACAGCACCGACGGGGCCATACGGATCGCGGGGTCGGCGAGGGCGAAAGCCTTAGATGGAATAAGGTCCGAGCGAGTCGTCGTCAATCCCCCCTCCTACGCATCATCGAGTACGTCAATAGCCGCGAAGGACTTGCCCTCTAGGAATTCGAGCGAAGCACCGCCGCCGGTCGAGATGTGGGTCATCTTATCCACGAGCCCGGCCTGGTCGATCGCGGCTGCACTGTCGCCGCCGCCGATGATCGTCGTCGCCCCTCGCCCGGTGGCGTCAGCCGCCGCGGCTGCCATTGCCAAGGTGCCCGCGTCGAACGGCGGGACCTCAAAAACGCCCATCGGTCCGTTCCACACCACTGTTTTGGCGGTGAGCAGGATGTCCCTGTAGGTCTGGATCGTCTTGGGGCCGATGTCGAGGCCCATGTGGTCAGGCGGGATCGCCGACTCGCAAACCGACGTCGCGATGCCCTCCTTGATCTGGGTTGCGGCAACGGAGTCCACCGGCAATCGAATCCTCTCGCCGGCCTCCGATTTGAGACTTCTTGCGGTGTCGAACAGGTCCGGTTCGGTCAGACTCTTGCCGACCTCCATCCCCCCGGCGGCGAGGAACGTGTAAGCCATGGCCCCGCCGACCAGGATGGTGTCGCACTTCTCCAGCAGCGAGCGGATCACACCGATCTTGTCGGAGACCTTGGCCCCCCCGAGCACGCAGACAAAGGGCCTTTTGGGCTTCGCCACGGCCTCGCCCAGGAACTCGAGCTCGCGCCGGACGAGGAAGCCGATGACGCGAGGTCGACCGGCCATCAACCGCGGAACGGTCAACATGCTCGCATTATCGCGATGGCAAGTGCCGAATGCGTCGTTGACGTAGACCTCAGCGAGGTCCGCAAGCTGACGGCCGAAGCTCTCCTTTTGCTCTTTGAGGGCCGGGTCCTCGACGGCTTTCTTGTCTTTGATCTTCTCAGCCGCGTGGAAGCGCAGGTTCTCCAGTAGACAGGCGTCGCCGTCACCCAGACCGGCGACCAGCTTGCGAACCGAGTCGCCGATACAATCGTCGGCGAGTTCTACGGGCTTGCCCAGAAGTTCGCCGAGTCGGGCAGCCACCGGTGCCAGTGAGAACTTCGGGCGATCTTCGGGAACGCCCTTGGGGCGCCCGAGATGGCTCATCAGAATGAGCCGCCCGCCGTCGTCGACC
>CBDUZY010000247.1:0-5071 GCA_965371825.1 uncultured bacterium | reverse complement strand
TCCGTCGCTGCCACCGGTCTTCCGTTCGGGCGGCACGCCCGCAGCTTCGAGGCCCTGACCGCTTGGCTAACCGAAGGCCTGGCGAGAATCGGTTTCCCGGGCGTTCACCAAGCCGGAATATGCGACCTGGCCATCGGCGACAATAAAATCGGCGGCGCCTGCCTGCACCGGTCGCGCGATCTGCTCTACTACACAACCAGCATTCTCGTCGATCCGGACTTGGAGAAGGTCAACCGCTACATCAAGCATCCGCCGCGTGAGCCGGACTACCGCCGAGGACGATCCCACGGCGACTTCATGGGTTCGCTGGCGATCCTGTCCCGCAGCAAGTCGTCCCTCGAAACCGGCAACTCGATAAGCAGCCCCCATTCCACTGCCGCGGTTGTCGGCGCCGAGGCCGGCCCGGTGGCGAGACGCCTTCGTCAAGCCCTGCAACCGCCGATCCTGGATTCCGTGATTCCCCAGGTCAGTAAGGTCGCGTGAACGGACGGTGGGCACCGGCGACCCCCACTGGTCGAACGTAGGGCCCTCCCACGGGCTGAACGTAGGGCCGTCCCACCGGCTGGACGTGGGCCCATCCCGCAGGCCGACGAATGCCCGCCCAAGCCGAACACAAACCTCTTTCGACAGCTACCGACTTGCAGTATGGTATCGATGACTCGTGCATTTTGCTGTATCCGCAGGGGAACGCTCGACCGCGACGCGGTCGCACACTTGGAGGATCAAGCGATGAGACTTCTCACATCAATCGGGGTGTTGTTTGGTATCTCGGCCACGGTCATGGCGACCGACCCGCCGACTTCAAAGAAGACGCCCGTCACCGATACCTATCATGGCGTGGGCGTCACCGACGACTACCGGTGGCTCGAAGACGGAAACGACGCGACGGTTCACGCGTGGTCCGACGCTCAAAATGCTCACGCCCGGGGCATACTCGACAACTTGCCCCACGTCGAAGCGATCCGCGCCCGAGTGACGGAGATCATGTCGGCGAAGACGGTGGCCTACTACGGCCTGGCGCACCGCGACGGACGGCTGTTTACGATCAAGAGAGAACCCCCCAAGCAGCAACCGTTCCTTGTGGTGATCGCATCAACGAACGATGCCGACTCGGCACGAGTGCTTGTCGATCCCAATGAAATCGATCCCACACACGGCACGACGATTGATTGGCACATTCCGTCACCGGATGGGAAGCTGGTCGCAGTCTCCCTGTCCAAAGGTGGCACGGAGTCGGGCGACGTTCACATCTACGATGTGCAAACGGGACGCCAGGTGCACGAGGTCATTCCGCGCGTCAACGGCGGGACCGCGGGGGGAGATATCGCCTGGCTTACTGACGGCAGCGGCTTCTACTACACACGGTATCCACGAGGCGACGAGCGTCCCACGGAAGACATGGACTTCTATCAGCAGGTCTACTTCCACAAACTCGGTACGCCGACGAAGCAAGACCGCTATGAGATGGGCAAGGACCTCCCGCGCATCGCCGAGATACAACTCGATCTGGACGGGCGAACCGGTAGGGTGCTCGCGACCGTCCAGGACGGCGACGGCGGCGAATTCGCCCACTACCTGCGCGGTCCGGAAGGCAAGTGGCAGAAGTTCAGCCGATTCGGCGACAAGACCGTACAGGCGCTCTTCGGAGTCCAGGACGATCTTTACCTTCTCACTCGGAAAGGCGCCCCACGAGGCCGGATAGGGCGCATCCCGATCGCCCAGCTCGACGCCGGCACGCCCGAAACAGTCATCCCCGAGGGCGAGGACACCATCGTGTCGTCGTTTATGGGAGCCCCGTCAATCGTGGCCACGGATTCCATGCTCTACGTGACGTACCAGCTTGGCGGTCCGTCGGAAATCCGCGTCTTCGACCATAAGGGGAGATCACTTGACGGGCCCAGGCAGCTTGCCGTTTCCTCGGTGGGCGGACTGACGCACATGGATGGCGACGATGTGATCTTCAGAAACACGTCGTTCGTCGATCCCTCGGCCTGGTACCACTTCAAGGCGAGCACCAAGGAGACTGTCAAGACCTCGCTCGCCACGACTTCACCCGTGAATTTCACCGACGTGCGAGTCGTTCGCGAGTTCGCCAAGTCCAAGGACGGCACGAGAATCCCCGTCAACATCATCATGCCCAGGGGCGTCAGGTTCGACGGATCGAATCCGTGTGTCGTGACCGGCTACGGCGGGTACGGTGTCAGCCTCGCCCCCAGGTTCCGGTCGACCATCCGAGTGCTTCTGGATCAGGGGTTCATCTACACGATCGCGAACCTTCGGGGCGGCGGCGAGTACGGCGAGCAGTGGCACCGCCAGGGTAACCTGACCAGCAAGCAGAACGTGTTCGATGATTTCACCGCCGTGCTCGAGCACATGATCAAGAGGAAGTACACCTCGTCGGACAAGCTCGCCATTATGGGAGGCAGCAACGGCGGACTCCTGATGGGCGCCGCCATGACCCAACATCCAGGCCTCATGAAGGCCGTTGTGTCGTACGTCGGCATCTACGACATGTTGCGCGTGGAGCTGTCGCCGAACGGGGCGTTCAACATCCCGGAGTTCGGAACGGTTACGAAACCCGACCACTTCAAGGCGCTCTACGCTTACTCACCGTATCACAACGTCAAGAGCGGTGTGCAGTTCCCGGCCACGTTGTTCCTTACCGGTGCAAACGACCCGCGCGTCGACCCGATGCAGTCGCGGAAGATGACCGCGCGGCTTCAGGCGGCGGGATCGTCGGCGCCTATCCTGCTGCGGACCAGCCACGACACCGGCCACGGCGGAGGTACACCGCTCAAAGAGCAGATCGCTCAGGTGGTAGACGTCTACGCGTTCCTGTTCAATCAGCTTGGCGTGGAATACCGCCCGCAAGGCTAGGGCTGCTCTACAGGGGTCCGTGACAATTCCGGCGCCTTGCGCGCCGTGCGCTTATGCAGCCTGAGAGGCTTGTCTACAGTGGCCGTGGGCAAGTCCCGCCGAGGCCTAGGCGCCGCCCACGGTAACCGTTTCGGGCCAAGCACCCCACTGACTTTGCCCGACGACCGGCCTAGAATCGAATGGGGCAACCCGTCGGGTGGCCCGTCAACATCTCTGTGTCAAGGAGTTGTGTCATGAAAGCCGCGATGATCTTCTCCGGCAGCGGACCGCTCGTCATCCTCACCAGTCACGAGTCCCTGGAGGACCCGGTGCTTCTGGAACGCCTGGCGGTGAAGGGAATCGAACGATTCATCGCCTTCCCCGTGCCGATCGAGACAGTTAAGGAGAAGTACGGAATCCACTTCGACATCGTCTGCCGCGACCTGCACGAGACGGACGATCTGCGCGTGCTGGACTTCGACGGCCGGCGAGCAATGGAGCTGCTTCCGTTCGACGTGCTCGGCGAGCCGGTCTTTCACAAGCCCAGGTGACGGGGCTAAGTGCCACGCGAACTTGCCCGGCGGGGAGATTCCGACGCTGGCCTCCCTCCGTTAGGGTAAGCGACTTGATCCTACTACGGCGTGTTCGCAGTCCCGAGTATGGCTGCGTCGAGAGCACCGCCGTCACTTAGCCGCTCGAGGCTGATTACCTCAGCCACGGGAAGATCGGAATCCGCGATCCACTTCAACAGCGTCAAGGCAACCGCCCGATAGCCGACCGGCGACGGATGTAGAAAATCCCTGAAGATCTTTTCTTCGGAAACGTCGCCCGCCGCTCGAAACGTGTCGGCAAGATCGACGGCCTCCAGTCCGTTTACCTCAGCCTCCACAATGACCTGCGCATGTACATCACCCAGAGGATACTCCTCGAAGTCGTCGAACCACTCGATCGGGAAGACCGCAACCAGAAGGGGAATCCGACGTGGTGTAGCTGTGATCCGGCCCAGTTCCGCAAGGCCGTCACCAACGCGCCGCCACGACTCCTCCTGTTCGTGCAGCGCTCGGAGGTAATCGTAGTGTGAACCCAACTTCAGCGCCGCATACGCCGGGTCCTCGAGTTGCTCATCCAGCCGGCGCGGCGGTTCCATGAAGAGTTGCCGTCCCAACACGAAGAGTTTCGAGTGACGGAGCGCGCGGTTGATTCCGTGTGATAGTCCCCGCGCGAGCCCCCGCTTCGTCTGCTCCGCCAGCGCCTCGAGCGATTCAGCCTCCAAGCTGAACGCCTGCGGGTCGTTGAGCACATACCCGTAGATGACCAGGTCCGGTTCGTATCGCAAACCGCGCGAGCGAAGAGCCTCGACAATTTGCGGCATGTTGTACCCGGTCACGCCCATGTTGAGCACCTCGAATTGTGGTGCGTCGGGCGTCGCGGCCTGATTGAGCAGGGTCTCGAGCTGCTTGGGATAGGTCTGCTCCCGCGGGCACTCGAATCCGAAGGTCACCGAGTCGCCGATCACGACGATGCGGAAGACGCCGTCCGGCTTGCCGACGCCAAACTCCCGATCGCGCATCCCCGCGCTGCTGATGACCGACGCCCCGTCGCGCGAGCCGGGAGCAAGCTCATACTCGAGAACCGGATTCGCACTTCGACGGAAGTTCTCCCGGTACACGACGTTGACCGCCGGTCCCACGTCCAGAACACGGACAGCGATCTCCCCGACGGCGAGGGCGATCGACACCCCAAGAGAGACACAAAGCAACCGGAACACAGGTCGCCATCGGCGATGTATCGTTACCAACCGTCATCCTCCCACGGACTGGTTGACGAATCCGATCTTGGCGTAGACCGCAGCCGAAAGCCCCTCCGCGATCCGGCGAATCCTGATCAGCGGCGTATCACCGATTGCTTCGAGTACGTCCTCGTAGCGTGCGAGCATCGTTCATTCTCCGGGCCCTAACGGAAATCAACAGCTGGTCGGCGTTCGAACCAGGGCATTATACCGCCGATCTCCCGACGTCTGTAGCCACGCGATCTGTTCACCTCCGCGGGTCTCGAATCGCTAACGGTTGACTACGACTCCATTGTCGAGTCGAATCGACCACCATCATTGGCAACCGGCTCGCGGGTCGGTTGATGAATTGGACTTGTTTCTCCGGCTTCCAACCGGTTCACCGGACAACGACCTGCGCCGTGACCGCGGCGCCGCACTCGATGG
>CBDUZY010000246.1:0-5078 GCA_965371825.1 uncultured bacterium | reverse complement strand
CACGCCTATGGCTCGTCATGTTGCCGCGATTCTCAACCCCGCGTCCGGCCGGCGCAACATGCTCTTCCACGTACAGCGCGTTCAGCAGGCCGTCGAACGTGGCGGCGGACGACTCGACATCTTGGTTACAAAACGGCGCGGTCACGCGACGCAGCTTGCGTCGGGCCTTGATGCCGACGTTGATGCCGTACTGATCGTAGGCGGCGACGGTACCCTGGGCGAGGTGGTCAACGGCCTCGCCGACCGGCGCCTGCCGATGCTGATCCTGCGAACGGGCACTGAGAATCTCTTCGCTCGCGAGATGGAGATGCCCATCGAGCCCGCACCGATCGCCGCCGCTCTTCTCGACGGCGAGGTGTTCTCGGCTGATGCGGGTGTGATCAACGGACGACGGTTCGTGGTTGTAGCTGGGATCGGGTTCGACGCGGAGTGCGTCGACCGAATGAACCGCATTCGCCGCGGCCACATCACCCACATGGATTACTTCTGGCCTGTCTGGCAGACGTTCTGGACGCACCGGTATCCGGAAATCTCCGTCGACACGGACGGAGAGCAGGTGTTCGAGGGGCGGGGGTTCGCCATCATAGGCGGCATCGCCCGCTACTCCTTGGGTATGCGCGTGGTCGCTCGCGCCCGGATCGACGACGGCCTGCTGGACATATGCATCTTCCCGTGTGCGTCGCGGATCAATATGGTGAGGCATACGCTTCGGATACTCCGTGGCAAACACATCGGCCGAGGAGGCGTCGTCTACCGCCAGTGTCGCAGCATCAGAATAGACTCACCGCAGAGAGTTCCGATCGAAATCGACGGCGAGCCGGGCGGTGTGTTACCCGTGGCGTGCGAGGTTCTGCCCAGCGCAGTGCAGTTCATACGTTCTCGTTGACGCGGGGAGTGGAAACAGCCGTAGGGCCTCTTGTGGGCCGGCGCAACATCAAGGTGGCCGGTCGCCGTCCTTGTCACGTCCGGATTGAAGTCAGTTGCCGCAAGCTCTCCCTCGGGTTTGCTCGGCCTCCTGGTTTGCCTGGTCGGCAGCCGCCTCGGCTGCGGCGGCGCTTGCGTCCGCCCGCTCTTTAGCCATTCGTGCGTCCTTGCGAAGCATCCTGGCCTCTCCCCGAGCGGCTTCGGCGTCGTTGCGGGCGGCCTGCGTTTCTTCTTTCAGCCGGACGATCCGCTCGAGCATGGAGGCGGCTTTTCGCTCGGCCTCCTCGGTTCTGATGCGTGCGGCTTCTACCTGCTCGACAGTCTCCCGCGCCCGTTGCCACTGCTCGCCGACTTCACCGGCTAGGATAGCGGCGAGCTGACGGATCCCCTTTTCGATCTCGCTTACGGCTCGGACGGCCCCTTCGGGTGTGAACTCCACGCTGCGCTGCTCGGTGGCGGAAGGCGCCGGTTCGTTTTCCTCCGCGAACGGCGGTATGTCGGCCTCCGCCGGCGCAATCCCATCGCCCGGCGTATCGTCCGACTCCACAACCTTTGCGAGCTCGGCCTCGGCGGCTCCGAGGTCATCGCCGGACGGCGGTGGAGCGGCGTCCGCAACCGGTACGTCCTCACCCGTCGGCACAGTCGCCTCGGGTGGCTCGGCAGACTTGACGGCAGACTGAGTGGTTACCTCCGTCGCCGCCGGCGGGTCAGCGCCGCGTTGGACCGGGCCGGGCTGGACAGGTGCCGTGTCCGCCCCAGCCGCCGCCAGCGCCCCGGATTCCGCCGCTTCCTGAACGATGTTTTCCGCTTGTTCGTTGACAACCGACATGAGGATATCCTTTCGAAGGTCGCCAAAGTCCCGATCGATGAGTGCGATCATCTCGTCGACGATCGGGTGGCGGGCGTCGTGGAGGATCTCTATCAACTCCCCCCGGTCCTGTGGGGAATATCGTGCCGCCAAGGTCTGGTCGATCGGCGGACCTTGCGTGGCCGACCGCCGCCCTATGCGACGAAGCAGCTCGAGCTCGGTGCGCACCACGCGCAGGGCGTCACGGTCGTGGACCGTCTCCGGTACGGGCGTACCGTGACGGGGCACGAAGTACGTCTGCGCAAACTGCCCAGCTTCGCTAGTAGAATCTTCGACCAAGCGAGAAACCACCCCAGCGGTGCGGACCCGGCGGACGCGAACCCCGCGGCGGCTACAATCACCGCGCAGCGCCCCCGTGTCACTTCTCTAATCCTTGATGTAAAGGTCGGCGATTGACGTCGTTTGCTTCATACGAGTGCGGTCCGGAAACCTGTGCACGAACGACATTCGCGGTTCATTAAGACGACGATCGTTATCGGAGTGACAACTCGAGTGCACCATGCCCGCGCCTGCTGGACAATTCGGCCTGCGCCGATGAGTTCGATTCTAGTCCGATAGTGGGCACGAGAGGTTCAGCAGTTCTTTCGCCCGATGTTCGCGCGCGCAACGTCCGAGATTTGCATTGCTCAACGCACGTGGCTCGTGTTTGGAGACGGGCCGAAACAGCCAAGACCCTATAAGATGCGAAACGCGTCTCAAGTCGACTCCGTCAGTGACACTACCTTGGCAATCCAAGAAACGACGGGTTCATCCGTTCTCGGAAATGGGACTATTGCGCAGCGTTTGCCGAGTGGCCTCCAAACGTCTGAATCTGTTGGTCCGAAAACCGCTATAGTTGGCACACCCGCGAGGGCGGCGACGTGTGTCATGCCCGCGTCATGTCCGATATAGGCGTCCGCGCCGGCCGCCAGATCGGCCGCTTGATCGACGGAGTCCTCGAGGATCACCGGCGCTTTTGATTCAAGTCGCCCGATAAGCGACGGCCCGTCGCGTTCCATTTCATCAGGCCCGACCATCCAACAAACCGACCAGCCGCGAGACTGCAGAGCGACGACGAGTTCTTCCAGGGTGTCGAGGCCGCAGCACTTGCGAAGGCCGCCGCTGCCCGGATGGCAGATCGCGATTCGACCGGTCTTTCCGTCGAGGCGCTGGACCAGGCGTTCGTGAAGGTCCACCCGCACCTCGTCCGGAACACTCGTCTCGGCAATGGTACCAACCGGGATGGAGACTCCCCGCTCGGCTAACTGCACGGCCCACTGCCGCGTGATGTGCATCTGCGAGACAGGCGGCTCCATCGTGGGCTTTGGGTCGATCGAAAGAACCTGACCGGTACACAGAGCTGAGAGCCGCGAAGACACAACATCGTCTACACCGCCGAGAAAACTGACGACGCACTCGGAGCCGCGCAAAACCCGAATTGACTCCCGAGACAACTCCGCATCCGGGTGATACCACAGATGCGCACTAAGATCCTCCAGTGATAGAGCTTCGTCGACCAAGCCGTGTCGTTTCGCCCAACGAACGATCGGCGAGCGCGCAGCCATCGTAATACGCGCACCACCCCATGCGCGCCTGAGCGCATCGACGAGATGCAGGGCGAGCACGCAGTCGCCCAGCGCGCCGGCGTGAAGCACGAGTACCGATGACACCCGTCCCCCATGGAATCGTTCTGACCGCCGAATCGGCGTCCCGCATTCGGGACATATTCCTGACACGTTCCCCGTGAGGTCGTAGTCGCACGTTCGGCAGTACCGGTCGTCCCAGGTCTTTGCCCGTTCGCCGAGCAAGAAGCCCACGCAGCCGGTGACCACCGCGAACGCCAGAGCGATGACTAGGACGAATGCAACCCACCATATCGTTACTCCGTAGGGATCTCCGGACGCCCAAGTCCGATTACTTGTGAAGATCTCCGGAAGCCAGGCTCCCTGAATCATGCCGGAGATGAACCGCGCACCGAATCCTATCTCGTCTCGCGCGGCGACGGCCGCCGATGCGGATAGCGTGAGAGGGATTAGGAAAGTCACGTAGAACCAATGCCAACGCCAGGGCGTCGTGCCCGGCGCGAGAAGATGCAGAACCTGTATCATCACGAAGCAGAGCACAGTGGCGCGCCAAAACGTGCCTGCAGTTGCGTGCTTCATGCCACTTCGCCGAGTTCAGATTCGATTCGAATCCGTCAGAGTTTCGCATTCTCTGCGACTTGCGGAGACCCAGCTTCCGCTCGTTCGATCCACGCCCCGCCGAGGACCACATCACCGTCGTAGAACACGACCGCCTGGCCGGGTGTGACCGCCCGCTGGGGCTGCTCGAAGTCGATGCGCACTTTGCCGTCGTCGAGCACGCGCACCGTCGCGGGAGCGGGCGTGTGCAAGTACCGGATCTTGACCTGCGCGGCGAACGTGCCCTCAAGCCCATCGACGAGGAAACTCACCCGATCTGCGACAAGCGACGACCGCAGCAAGGCATCGACTTCACCGACGGTCACGCGGTTGTTCTCCACGTCGAGCTGCGTGACGTAGATCGGGTGGCCCGCGGCGATGCCCAGTCCGCGACGCTGGCCGATCGTGTAGTGACCTAGCCCCTTGTGCCTACCGACCACGCGGCCGGTCTCGTCGACCACGTCGCCCTCGGCGAAGGCTTCCGGGCGGCGCTCGCGCACCACGCGGGCGTAGTCGCGGTCCGGTGCGAAGCAAATCTCCACCGAGTCGGGCTTGTCGCGGTTCGGCAAACCGAATCGGGACGCGATCTCGCGCACCTCGTTCTTGGTCATATCACCGACCGGGAACAGGACCCTGTCGAGCAGCCTGCGATCCAGACCGAACAGCACGTACGACTGGTCCTTCTGCGTGTCTCGTCCGCGCATTAGTGCCGGCGATCCGTGCCACCGTCCGATTCGAGCGTAGTGGCCGGTGGCGATGAACCGCGCCCCGACGGCGTCGGCGTATTCCACGAGCTTGCCGAACTTGAGCCGGTCGTTGCAGACGACGCACGGGTTCGGCGTGCGACCGCGAACGTACTCCTCAGCGAAGTAGTCGATGATCCGGTCGAAGTCCTCCGCGAAGTTCAGGGCGTAAAACGGAATGCCCAGCATCCCCGCCACATACCGGGCATCGGCCGCGTCGCTCGCACTGCAACAGCCTTGACGTGCCCGAGTCGCAGGAGGTGTGGCACCGGTTTCCAGCCCTTGGCTGTCGCCGCCGGTCTCCGCCTTTGTCTCTCCGGGCTCCTCGACGCCGACGCGCATGAACAGTCCGACAACGTCGTACCCCTGCTCGACGAGCAGACA
>CBDUZY010000245.1:0-5092 GCA_965371825.1 uncultured bacterium | reverse complement strand
ACGCCCCGGTGCCCGCGGACGTCGTCGGGGTTGATCTCGGGAACGACGAGCGGCGTCTCGGGATCCATGCGGAAGGCCGACGAGTTGTCGATCACGACGGTGCCGGCCGCCGTCGCGAGAGGGGCGAACCGCTTGCTCCGCTCGCTGCCGGCACTGAAAACGGCGTGACTTACGCCATCGAAGCTGCGTTCGGTCAGCTCGTGGACCTCAATAGGCCGGCCGGCAACTTCGATGCTCGTCCCGGCCCCACGCTTCGACGCGAACAGCGATACCCGACCCACGTTGAGTCGGGTCTCGGCGAGAATAGCGCAGACCTCGCGCCCGACCGCACCAGTCGCACCGACTACCGCAAGATGTTCAATCATCGCTGCAACTTTTCTGCAAGAGCTCCGGCTGATCCGGATTCCAGCCGGTCGATCGCCGGTCGATCATCGGGAGAGTAGCGGACGGTCCTGACCCGTTCAATGGTCAGTTGTCACACGGACGCTCGTTATGAGACCTTTGGACGCCGCGAAAAGTAGGTCGAACCGTCTCTCCGGAGGATGCTGCGCCCCACTACCGGCCTGAAACGGCAAAGAACGGTCCGGATGCTGCTGGCACGCGACTTGTATCGGGCTTTTGACGTTGCTAGACTGTGCCCCCTTTATGTGGCGCGAGGGAGCCGCGGTGGGATGGGGCGGACGCCAACAGGCCGTCCGCTCTCCGTCGGTACTCCGTGTCGGTCAACGCGGAGTCGAGTCGCCCTCGTAGGTCGCGCGATGGTTGAAAAGAAGGGCGATGGGGCCTCGCTCCGGTGGGTCGCCAGCGTCGGGATCGAGTTCGCGGTAGTCGTGGGCGGTCTCGGCGGGCTGGGCTACTGGATCGACAGCCGGTACGGCAGTGCCCCTTGGGGGGTGCTGATTGGCGCGGGTGTCGGCCTGGTCGGCGGGACCTACAACCTGATCAAAGACTGCCTCAGGGCCATAGATCGGTCAGGCGGTCGTGACGACGAGGAACGGTCACCGCCGCCATGACCACGGTGAGTGGAAGTTTCACCCGGCGTTATCTCGTGTTAGCGAGCGTCGCGCTTGTTTCGGCTCTCGTTATCGCAGCCGCGGGCTACTTTCCCGCCACGCGAATATCGTGGGGCGGAGGAGTACGGTCGCTGCTCGGCGGTTGCGGTATAAGCTGGATCGCTAGTTGTTCCGGAGCGATACCGCTTGCGTGGGGGCTTTCCCGCGGACGTGACGGCGACGTTGTTACGTCGCTCTTGGCGGCGACGATGGTGCGGTTCGTCGCGGTGTTGTTGCTCGTGGTCCCCGCGGTTTTTTGCGGGTGGTTTGACCGAGTTTCGCTTGTGTCTTGGGTCGTGGCCAGCTATCTGCCGATGCTGGGCGTCGACACCCTGCTTGCGGTGCGGATATTGGAACGCCGTAAGGAGAAGATGAGTTAGATGAACATCGCAGTGCTCGCCGCCGCCGACCCGTTGAACCACGTCTATCAGTGGGTCTATCAGCGGGTTCACGTGGTGGACAGCGACAACCTCCTTACGCCCGGCGGCGAGATCACGCTGGTCTCCAACCACATCATCATGCAGATCCTCGCCGCGATTCTACTTATGCTGTTGATTCCCACTTTCGCGCGGATGCGGAACACGGGCGATACCGTGGACGATCTTACTCCACGGGGGATGGGCAATTTCTTCGAGTCGATCTGCGCGTATCTTCGCAACACCGTGGCTAAGCCCATTCTGCAAGAGCACACGGATCGGTTCATTCCGTATATCTGGACAGCGTTCTTCTACATCTTGTTCGTGAACTTGCTCGGTCTGCTGCCGCTGGAGCCGCTCACTCGCGGCCTGATCAAGGGCGTGTATCCGGATGCCCACCACGGAGTAGGCGGCTCGGCGACGGGCAACATCTGGGTGACCGGTACGCTGGCGTTCTGCACGCTGGTGATGATCGTTGTCAACGGGCTTCGCTTGAACGGCTTTGGCTACATCAAGCACTTCTTTCAGGGTCCGCCGCTGATAGCCCCGATGATCGCTTTCCTCGAGGTGATCGGTGTGTTCGCGAAGTGCTTTGCGTTGACCGTTCGTTTGTTCGCCAACATGGTGGCTGGGCACGTGCTGCTTGCGGTGCTGTTCAGCTTCATCAGCCTCAGCTATGTCGCCTTCGGGGCTGGCGCGGCGACGGCGATCGGGGTCGTCGTGGTAGTGACCAGTGTGGCGTTCAACTTATTGGAAATTTTCGTGGCGTTCCTCCAGGCGTTCATCTTTACGTTCCTGACGGCGCTGTTCATAGGACAGGCGGTTGTGATTCACCACGAGCACGGCGATGAGCACGGACACGAGGAGACCGCCGACGCCGCCCATTAGCGGCGACATGAGATGATGATACTTCGCCATGCCCGGACAGAGGTGGGACACTCGGGTCGTAAGGCGTGACTGCGATGGCGAATACGACAGGTCGCTCGCTCCCACCGGGCGGCAAACCAGTGGAAGGCGTTTAGTAATGAGTAAGAGACGTGCAAGAACGGCACTATCATTGATCACGGCCGGGTTTGTTCTGACGATCGCGTCGTCGGCGCTTGCCCAGGAACACGCTGATCAACCGGGAGCTTCGGCGGCAAGTTCGGTGTTTCCGGGCGTGACGGCGGCGAACCTCGGCGGGGCGATCGGCGCGGCGTTGGCTGTAATGGGAGGTGCCGCGGGCATCGGACGGATCGGCGGCAGCGCCGTCGAGTCCATGGCTCGCCAGCCGGAGGCATCAGGAAACATAAGCACGGCCATGATCATCACCGCGGCGATGATCGAGGGAGCGACGCTGTTTGCGGTGCTCGGGTGCTTCCTGGCAGCCATTAAATCGTAGTCGCTTCGGCATAGACCACCCGAGGGTGGCGCTGGATTCGTGCGCAGTGACGTAACATCGTCACTAACTTGGGCCGGATCGTCGCGTGGCGCCGACCGGCATGGTCGAATGACCGTGCTCTGTCGGCTTTGGGATCACAGAGGTCATGAGACATCAGCGTATTCGTTCGATCGCGTTGGCGGCACCGGTGGCGGTGCTTTTCCTCGCGGCGCCCGCGCTCGCTTCGGGTAACGGCGGTGAGGGGCCGAGCCTGTTCACCGGCGATCTCGGCAACATAATCTGGAGCCTGGCGACCTTCTTTGCCGTGCTCTTCGTTCTGGGCAAGTTCGCCTGGAAGCCGATCCTCGGGGCACTGCAGAAACGCGAGGACTTCATTCGCGACTCGCTCGCCCAGGCGAAAAAGGACCGCGAGGACGCCGAGCGCAGACTCCGGGAGTACGAGGAGAAGCTGGTCGCAGCCCGGGCGGAGGCGACAGCGATCGTCGACGAGGGTCGCCGCGACGCGGAGGTTCTCAAGCGGAAGATCGATGAGGACGCCAAGGCGGAGGCCCAGGCGAGCATCGATCGGGCCAAGCGCGAGATCGGCATCGCGACGGACACGGCGGTAAAGGAGCTTTATACACTGAGTGCGAAGCTCGCGACCGACGTTGCCTCCCGGATCATCCGCAAGGAGCTGAATCCCCAGGAGCACGAGCGTCTGATCAGCGAATCGATCGACGAGCTGGAGAAGCTGAGCCGTAACTGAAAAAGGGATGTTCGCCGGGTCCGCGGCAGGTGTTAGCGGCTGCGGGACCTCGGCGCATAATCGTTGGAAGTCTACTGAACCATGCCGACGTTCGACGACGAAGAGCTCGCCATAGCCAAGGTGTACAGCACGGCCATGCTCGAGCTCGCCCACCAGGCGGGCGAGGCGGATTCGCTGGGCAAGGAACTCGCGGACCTCGCGGCGCTGATCGATCGTGACGAGGACCTCGCCACTTATCTGACGAGTCCGACAGTCGAGGTCGACGCTCGTCGGAGCACGATCGAGAAGGCCTTCCGCGGACGAGCCGGCGATCTGCTCGTCGACTCGCTCCAGGTGCTGAATCGCAACAGGCGGCTCGGACTGCTGTGCGCCGTGGCGGAGACATTCCGCCTGGCCGACGAGGAGCGTCGCGGGCGCGTCGAGGTTCACGTACGGACGGCGGCGCCGCTGAGCAAACGTTTGCGGGCCAGGCTTGGTGAGGTTTTCTCCAAGCGAACCGGGCGTGAGACGGATCTGGTCGAGTCCGTGGACGAGAGCTTGATTGGCGGCGTCGTGGTCCAGGTCGGCGACGAGAAGTTCGACACCAGCGTGGCGAGAATGCTGGCGACGATGTGCAAGGGTCTGCTCGACCGAGCCTCGCGCGAGATTCACGGCGACAAGGAATATGTGGTTGGCGGCGCGGAGTAGAAACCGCGTCAGGTGTTGACACCCCGGAAATCGAAACCATGAAATTCAGAGTCGATGAGATCTCGTCGGTCATCACCGAGGAGATTCGACAGTATCGCGGCAAGGTCGACGTTGCGGAGGTCGGCAAGGTGCTCGAGGTCGGCGACGGCATCGCCCGCATCTACGGTCTCTCCAATGCAATGGCTGGCGAACGCCTCGAGTTCGAGAACGGCGCTAACGGACAGGTCTTCAACCTCGAGGAAGGGTCCGTCGGCGCGGTCATCCTCGGTGACTATCTGGGCATCAAGGAGGGCGACGAGGTCCGCCGGACGGGCGAGCTTCTGAGCGTTCCCTGCGGCGATGCGATGATCGGGCGCGTGGTCGACCCGCTGGGTCGACCGCTCGATGGCAAGGGCGTCATCGAAACGCCTCACCGACGGCCATTGGAGTTCAAGGCCCCGGGTATCGTCGAGCGCCAACCGGTCAACGAGCCTCTTCAGACCGGCGTCAAGGCGATCGACAGCATGATCCCCGTCGGCCGGGGCCAGCGCGAGTTGATCATCGGCGACCGCAAGACCGGAAAGACCGCGATCGCCATCGACACGATAATCAACCAGAAGGGCGGCGACGTCATCTGCGTCTACGTCGCGGTGGGCCAGAAGGAGTCCACCGTCGTCGGCGTGGTCGACAAGCTTCGCGAGCACGGCGCTCTCGACTACACGATCGTGGTCAGCGCGTCGGCGGCAGACCCCGCCCCGCTGCAGTACATCGCACCTTACGCCGGAGCGGCGATGGCCGAGTACTTCATGTACAAGCTCGGTCGCCACACCCT